>JAAYSI010000027.1 GCA_012524045.1 Peptococcaceae bacterium
AGCGGCATTTAGCAGCGGATATTTTTCGGAAAAGTCCGGGTCAGCTTGCGCTGCTAAGGCCTGTTCTACCGGGATGACTTCATAATAAAATTTATTAGCGATGATTTTCTTATTAACCCAGGTTGGGATCGCTTCGGCGTTCAGGACCATGGGTTTTTTACTTATAATTTCATTATTTTTTATTAATTCTTCTTGATTTTTACTGTTATTGATTTCGACCCGAAAGGTCACCTTCGCAACTATGCCCTGTTCGGTATAGATATTGTTGACAGTTTCTTGGCGCTGATCAGAAATAAAATTACCCTGGGAATAGAAAACCGGCACCTGCCGCCCTTCAGCCGAACTCAGATAGACTGCTGGTTGGAGCACATGGGGGTGACCGCCAAAAATGGCATCAACCCCAAGCTCGACCAGATTTTGAGCGAGCTCTTTTTGAAAATTGTTCGGGAGTCTATGGTATTCATCACCCCAATGCAGACAGACTATTAGAATTTCAGCCCCGTCATTTTGTGCTTCGGCAATTCTGCGGGCTAGCACGTCTGTCGCCTGGCCGATATCTTGCGGATTAAAAGTATCCATCAGCTTAGTCTTTTCCGCCGGCAGGGGTAGGCCGTTGATACTTAAGCCGCCGTCAGCCAGCGGATAGGCATAGCCGAAATTTAAGACAGCTACCTTTACCCCTTTAATTTCCTTTAAGGCATAAGTCTTTTCAGCCTCGTCCGCCCTTACCCCAACGATATCCAAGCCCTTAGCCCGAACCACGTCAATTGTCCGGAAAAAACCGGCTAGTCCGGTATCCATCCGATGGTTATTGGCAGCGGTTAAGATATCCACTCCGGAGTCTTTTAACGCGTCCACGATTGTATCCGGAGTATTAAACTTCGGATAGCTCGAATAGCCGACCTCTGGGCCGCCCAAAGAGGTTTCCAGGTTAGCAATAGTTAGATCCGCCTCTTTAAGCAGCTTCTTAACATACTTAAACTGGTCGTTGAAGTCGTAAGCTTGGGTTGCTGCATCGTAGGCAGCAAAATATAAAGTGTTATGAATTAAAATATCCCCGACCGAGGCTATGGTAATATCCACATATTCCGGCTCGGACGGGGTAGGAGCGTTGGGCCCTGTTTCGGGCCCGGTTTCTTGACGACCGGCCTCAGCTTGCGGCAAAGAGGGCTGCTTTGGAGCCGAACCGGTTAGACCGGCCCAAGCAAAGCCTAGCCCAAGCAGTAAGCCAATTCCTAGAACGATAGCGATAACTAAAAAGCTTTGGTTTTTTTTCATAAATCTCTACCTTTAACCTGTCCCTTTATGATTCTATTTTTATATTTAGCAATGAATAGCATTAGAAATGACCTTCTAGGCGTTCAGTTGAAAACTTTTCTTTTGTTTTTTAGGATATATCAGCTTAGCGGCCAGTTGGACGATATCGCCCGGGGAACGTTCGGCTGAAAGCTTCTGGGCATTCCGGCGCATATTCTCCAGTAGGGAGGGTTCTCTAAAGAAACGGTCGACTACTTCGTTCAGTTTGGAAATATCGGTGATGCGTATAGCCACGCCGGCATTGACCAGAATCTCGGCATTCTCTTCTTCCTGCCCCGGAATATAGAAGGGGATAAGCATCGGGATATTTTTATTGATAGCCTCAGTGGCAGTCAGGCCGCCGGGCTTAGTGATAATAACATCGGATTGGTCCATAAGTTCCGGGATGTTCGGGCAAAAACCGTAGACAATGATTTCTTTACCCTTACGGTGGCCGGAAAATTTCGCCTCCAGCTCGTCCTTCAGCTTGGCATTATTGCCGCAAACCACAAACACCCTAAACTCGTGCTTATTGTGCAGCAGGTTTTTCAAACATTTCTTCATATAAGAAAGCCCCATGCTTCCGCCCATAATCAGCAGAGTAAAAATATCATCTTTCGGGGCCTGACGGGGCTGGCTGAATTCCTTCCGAATCGGAATTCCATAATTATAAATATTGGCGGCAACGGCTCCTTTTTCAATCAGAGTATCCTTGGTATAATTGGAGCCGACAATATAAGCGTCCACATATTTATTAACATAAAACCTGTGAGCCATGTAATCAGTAACCACGGCTATATAAGGCAAGTCCGTTTTTCCTTTAGCTTTAAGATAAGATACCACATTAACATAAAAGGGATGAGTGCTGATCAGCAAATCCGGCTGGTATTGCTGGATAAGCTTAAAGATGGTTCTACGTAAAGTAATCTTTAAAAAATTACCGACACCTTTATTGATCAATTTATTATAATCGGAGATTTTATACATTTTACCGTAAACTTTCGGCATCCTAGCGGCTAGCAATTCGTAACCTTCTTCAATCAAAGTATCCATCATTTTTCCTTCTTCGCGCAACGGGTCAGTTATATGGACACTATAACCGGAAGCTTCAAGCTCATTCTTTAAGGAGTTAGCAGCTTGATTATGCCCGTTTCCGGTCGAAGCGGAGAGTATCAGAACGGTAGACATGATTGAACCTCCTTTCAGGATACTATACGCCAAGAAAAATAATTGTTGCGTCTGTATCTATGATATGGATATGCCAAAAAGGGTGTCGCTTAGTAGTTGGTACGGCCGGCAGTCAATTTGCTGTTAGGCTCGACTAAAGCCTTTTTGTCCAAGTAAACATCTTTGCCCAGCCGGGAATTATTGCCTATTACCGAACCGCCTTTGACCACTGAGTTTTGGCCGATTACACAGTCATAACCGATAATGGCATTGTCGATGGTGGCATTTTCTCGTACCGTACAATTATCCCAAATAATACAGTTATTAAGTCTTACATTACTGCCAATATGACAATTGCGGCCAATATATACCCTGCTGCCAATATCGGCGCTTAAGTCCAAGGTAGTGCCTAGTCCCATCAGACAATTCTTTTTTATCGTATAAAGCCCATCTTTTAAAGCCATATTTATAAGGCTTGGCCTATTAAAAGCGTCGGTATGGGCTCGGTGATAGACCTTCAGCGTTCCAATATCCGACCAGTAATCATCGGTTACAAAACCATAAAAATTAACGTCCAGTTCCAGCAGTTTGGGGAACAAATCGCGGCCAAAATCGTAAAAGCCGTCCGGAATATAATCAAAAATCTCCGGTTCAAAGAGATAAATCCCGGTATTTACCACATTACTTAAAGCTTCTTTCTTTTTGGGTTTTTCCTGAAAAGACCTGATCCGGCTGTACTCGTCGGTCACTACTACTCCATAATTGGATACATCCTTAACCGGTTTCAGCGCAATGGTAGCTAAGGCTTTTTGCGAACGATGGAATTCATACATCGCCGTCAGATCAATATCCGTCAGCGCATCTCCACTCAACACAAAAAAAGTTTCGTCCAAAAAATCCCTGTTGTTCTTGACCCCGCCTGCGGTCCCGAGCAGTTCCTTTTCATAGGAATACTGCAGCTTTACTCCGAATTCAGCCCCGTCTTGGAAAAAGTCAGTTATATAGTACGGGCTATAATGAGTATTGGCGATCACATCTTTAATCCCGTGTTTCTGTAATAGTTTTAAAGAATAGCCCATAACCGGAGTATTCAAAATCGGTACCATAGGCTTCGGAACCGGGTCGGTGAGCGGCCTCAACCTTGTCCCCATTCCGGCGGCCAGAATCATTGCTTTCATAAATTCACCAACTTTGCGAAAATTGATACTAAATTACAAAAAAAGCCACTTATTAAAAAGTGTTAGAAATTTAGATATCTTATATCATTTATATATTATATCAGCTTTTCGAAAAAGTAGGAGCTTTATTATTTTTATTTGTTTTAAAATCCGGTTGTTTATGGTAAAAATATAAACTAAGATAGAAGGGGCAAAAAATCAGGAAGAAAGTATAAAAAAATAAACAAAAAAGTTGTTTAATTTATTTGACCTTTATTGACCTTTGTAATAAAATAAAATAAAATGAATTGTAAACCAGGACTATTCAAAGAACCAAATAAATTGTAAATTGGAGGTAACAGTATGAGTTATTTAATTCCAATGGTTGTCGAACAGACTAATCGTGGTGAACGTTCTTATGATATTTACTCCAGATTGTTGAAAGACCGCATCATCTTCCTAGGCGGCGCCATAAATGATGCTGTGGCCAATCTGGTAGTTGCTCAGCTTTTGTTCCTGGAAGCTGAAGATCCGGAAAAAGATATTTTCCTGTACATCAATAGCCCAGGCGGCTCAATCAATGCCGGAATGGCTATTTACGACACCATGCAGTACATCAGATCCGATGTCCAAACCATCTGTATCGGCATGGCTGCAAGCATGGGTGCCTTTCTGCTGGCAGCAGGTACCAAAGGTAAAAGGATAGCGTTGCCTAACTCAGAGATTTTGATTCACCAACCGCTAATTGCCGGTGGAGGCTTGTCCGGTCAGGCTACGGAAATTGAGATTCACGCCAAACAATTATTGAAAATTAAGGACAAACTGAACAGAATCCTTGCGGAACGTACAGGGCAACCTCTGGAAAGAGTTGAAAAGGACACCGACCGTGATTACTACATGTCTGCTAAGGAAGCCAAAGAATACGGCCTAATCGACCAGATTATTGAGAAAGCCGAAATGGTAGACAACAAAAAGAAAAAATAAAAGAGCTAAGTAATAGAAAGCAAAAGCGGCTATCTTTTCCCGGATAATTCTCCGGAGAAAGGGTAGCCCTTTTATTTCTAATAAAAAAGGACAAAAAATGCAATACTAACCTTTAGTAAAGCTAATTCAGCAGTAAGGGGGAAGCGTCTTGCCAATACGCAAAGCAGTAATACCTGCCGCGGGATTAGGGACCAGATTTCTTCCTGCCACCAAAGCTCAACCGAAAGAAATGCTCCCTATTGTAGATAAACCTACGATTCAATACATTATTGAAGAAGCAGTGGAATCAGGGATCGAAGATGTGATTATTGTGACCGGGCGCAATAAAAGGGCGATTGAGGATCATTTTGACCGCTCAATCGAATTGGAGCTTTTTTTGGAGAAGAACAAGAAGACAGAGCTTTTAGAGTTAATTCGGGATATCGGAAGCATGGTCGATATCTATTACGTCCGGCAAAAAGAAGCTCTGGGACTGGGTCATGCCATTTACAGCGCCCGTCGTTTTATCGGCAACGAGCCCTTTGCGGTCCTGCTAGGTGATGATGTGATCGATGCGGCTGAACCATGTTTAAAACAAATGATTCGTTACTATGAATTGTACGGGGATAATATTATCGGAGTTCAGGAAGTGGAAGCTAAGGATGTGTCCAAGTACGGAATAATAGACGGCGAAAAAATGGCTCCCCGCTTATATAAAGCGAAAAGAATGATTGAAAAACCAGCTCCGAGGGAAGCTCCGGAAGTGCCGTTGGCCATAATGGGCCGTTATATCTTAAACCCGGAAATCATGGATATTTTAGCTGACTTACCGCCGGGCAGGGGTGGCGAAATTCAGTTAACTGATGCGCTGGCCGAGCTCAGTAAAATCCAGCCGGTCTTAGCCTACAATTTTGAAGGCAGGCGCTATGATGTGGGGGATAAATTCGGCTTTGTGCGCGCGACTATAGAATATGCCTTAAAACACGAGGATATCGGTGCTACCTTATTGGATTATTTAGTGGAACTTATCTCCAAGCAACACAAAAATAAAAATATTTTAAGAGAGCTCGTAGTGAAATGATTAAATTAAAATGCAGAATAACAGGCTCAAAATGTTCGCTTTTTGCTCGAAAAGTTAAAAGATGGCGGATAATTAACGATCCTCCAAGAAAATAGGGGCAAGTCCAACCCCATTGTGACAAGCTTTTCCCCTAACAACTGGTAATATTATACAGTAAATACCTAAGTTAGGAGGGAAAATGTGATGAATTTTAGCCGCAAAAGCATATTGACCCTGTCTGCAGTCATAATCCTCGCAGGGGCAATCATTGTCGGCGGTATTTATGGGCCTACGGCCTGGAAAGTTTTTCGGGGGCAGGCCACCGCGCCGGAAGATCAGGTGGTCATCCAGACTCCTCCGGTCAATTATGCTGAACCGGAACAGGATGAAATGGAAGCCCCCGTAAAGGAAGATCCCGAGCCGGCAGAACCCACGACGACAACTACCAATAAAAATGCGGCAGATTCAAATGGAATTGTAAAATATCGTGAACCTGATTTAAGCCTTTTAAACCTCGCCCCGTCCATTGAAGAATATTTTGGTGAGGCAGGATTAAGTGATGCAGCCAGAACATTGGCTTTTGGGACTGCCTGGAATATTCATCAATATGTGGATGGTTATTTGTTTGGGATCACGGCCGGACCCCAAATGAATGAAGAGGACATCAAAAAGTACATTATTTTCCATCGCACCTTGTGGGAAAAGCAGATGGAAAGCGAGCCTAATGCCAAAGAGGCTGCGACCTTTGATGTCTATATGAGGAATCTTTTGAACAGGGGCATCGATGCTTTCGATAATAAGGACAAAGTGCGAATCGAACAATTCCATTTAGAAATCCATGATTTGGACACCCATCTCTTTAGAGATGATCAGAGCTCCAAAGTCTACGGAGCGACACCCTTTGCAACCAAACGCTCCGACTAAACAGCCTTTAAATTAAAAAGGATTAAAATTAAAAATTAAAAAAGCAGAATAAAAACCAAGTAAAGTGAAAAACAAGTTAAATAGAAATCAAGTAAATGGTAAATAGTAAATAGTGAATAGTAAATAGTGAATAGTAAATAGTAAAATAGAAAAAGTAAAAAGTAAATAGTAAAATAGAAAAAGTAAAAGTAGTAAAAAAGTAAAAAGTAAAAAGTAAAAAGTAAAAAGTAAATAGCGACTCACGAAAATGTTACCCGCCTTCTCGTACCTCCTCGGGAGCGGGTAACATTTTACAATTGACAGCATAAAATATAATATGGGATAATATCTTTAGATATTTAGATATTTGTCTAAATATCTAACGCATTTAAAATGTATAAATATCTAAAGTATAACTGTTTTGCTGGGAAGTGATAACGTGTCCCCATACAATGATGCCTTCAAAGCTTTAGCCGATCCGAACCGCAGGCAAATAATCCGTTACCTGAAACAGGGCAGCATGACGGCCGGGGAGATAGCCGTAAAGTTTAGTATTTCCAAACCAAGCATATCCCATCATCTGAATATCCTAAAACAAGCCGGTCTAATAGATGATGTGCGAAACGGACAAAATATAGTGTATTCGCTAAATACTTCGGTTTTTGAAGATGTAATGAGGATGCTTTTGGACTTTTTTGCCGTGGGAGATATAAGAAAGGGTGATGCAGATGACAGAGAACAAAAATAAGGGCCTGTTGAACATGCGGAGTGTTTTTATTATCGGCGGAGTGTTGTGCGCGCTGAATTTCTTGGCCGGCTTTTTAGCCTATCCTCATTTGCCGGACAAAGTGCCTACCCATTGGAATTTTGCCGGGGAAGTGGACGGCTGGGGTACTGCCTGGGAAGGGGCTTTTATGCTCCCGCTGATCTATTTGGGTATGTTTATACTTTTTATCCTGATACCCAAAATCGACCCGAAGAGAAGAAATTTTCAGGCAATGGGTAGAGTGTATTCCATAGTGATCCTAGTAATTCTGCTTTTCTTTTCCGCCATTTATTTCGCAACTCTGGGTATAGCATTGGGTTACTTTGAGAACTTGCCTTCTCTAATTAATATTGCGATCGGAATTATGTTTATTGTTATTGGCAATTATATGGGCAAGATTAAACACAATTACTTTATGGGCATTAGGACCCCTTGGACCTTGGCCAGCGAGGAAGTCTGGCATAGGACCCATAGAATGGCCGGCCCTTTTTGGATAGTAGGCGGATTTCTGTTTATGTTGATGAGCTTTGTACCCAAAGGCTTCGCGCTAACCTTCTTTTTGATTATTCTGTTCGCTCTGCTTCTGATTCCGACCGTTTATTCCTACGTGCTATTCAGACGTTTGGAAGATTGATGTTTAAAATCCCCTCATAAAGGAAATAATTGTGATATATTCCTTGATTGAGGGGATTGTGATTTTATGCGTAAAACTTATTATCTATTTACAGCCTTAATCTTTTGCCTGGGAATCCTAATCGGCGTCTTCGGCCATATGTATTATTCCACTACGCTTAAACCGGGGATAAAAAACGAGGATAAACAAAATGCGACCAAAGTTGATATGTCTCTGAACGGGGATATTGCCCAGCGGTTTCCGCTGCCTAATTTAAACGGTGAAGAGGACGAACAGGATTTAGCCCTGACGGAAGCGGATAAGGAAAGAATAATCGCCGACTATAAGCAAGGTGTCGGGATCCTGTTTGATGCTTGGAAGGCCAAAAATATGGACAGCTTCCGCGAGATGTTGGCTGATGTCTACATCGGCGAAATCTTGGAAAACCATGCCGCTAAAGCCGAAAAATTCATCCCCAGGGGGCTAGGGCTGGAGGTAACCGGAGTAATCTTTGACCATATTGAAGTGGAAGCCGGAAATAAGCACTCCGCTACAGTAAAGGCGATTTACCGTTACAAAGTCCGGGATTATGACCTGAACGAAGAATATCCTATCGGGGAAGAAATCGAGCATTTCGTCCATGTCAGAGCCAACCTGGTCAAAATGGATTCCCGCTGGCTAATAACCGGTGAGACCGTTATCTAGAAATAAGGTAATATTTTACTTTTAAGTAGTGATATGAATATAAGAGACTAATTAGAGATTAATCCGAAGAAAAGACCAGGAATTAACAAAGATATGTCGAATAAAGCAACTTAGCGTTAAAGCTACACTGAAAAAGCTACATTGAATTAATAATCAAGTATTAACGCTTAAGTTGTTTTTTGCTTTGTTTAAGCATAACCGCAGGGAGGAGTTAAATCAGATGTTCAAGAAAAAATCCAAGCTTTTAGCCTTGGTGCTGATAATAACCCTAGTTTTGTCCGCTCAGAGCCCCAGGCTTGTAGCCGCAGGGCCAACATATGAGAACCCTCCGCTGGAGGAGATAGCGCAAAAAATCGAAATAGTTGCCAGGGAAAAAGGGATCCCGAGCGTAATCTTAAAAGTCATTGCCTTTAAAGAGTCCAGTTGGCGTCAATTTGATAAAAACGGCAATGTGGTTATCGGTAAGTCCGAATCAAATCCGAGCCTCGGAATCATGCAGATTACCAGCTATGACGCTTCGGACCCGGAATTGGTGGAGAAACTGAGATACGATATTGATTTTAACATAGCCTTCGGTGCCGATTTGCTTAACGAAAAATGGAATATGGTTCCCCAAATAGGGGACGGGGACCGCAATAAACTGGAGAACTGGTACTTTGCCTTATGGGCCTACAATAGCTGGAGCGTAAAAAACAATCCTCATAACGCAGCAGCCAACAATACCGAAGCCTACCAGGATAAAATCCTCCGGATAGCGGCGACGGAATATCTACCGGGCGGGGTAGTAACCCCGGTGCAAATAACCCCGATTCCGCCGGAACTCATAGAACCGGATACCGTCCCAACGAAGGATCAGATCTGGGAAACCCCTAAGCCCTATACCTTTGGCGATTTGCGGGTGGGAAGCGGAGATAACCCCAGTCGCGGAGGGCCGGAACCGACGGTAATTAGAATAGACGGCCAAGATAGAATTGACACCGTCAACCAAATAGCTTTGAAGGGTTGGCCGCAAGGAGCGGAAACCGTAATTTTGACCCGGGCCGATGATTTCCCGGATGCTCTGACCGGGGTACCGCTAGCCAAAATCTATAAGGCCCCGATTCTGGTTACGGACTCTGAAGAGCTTACGGCCGAAGTTGCCGACACCTTGAGCCGGCTTAAGCCGAGCCAGCTTATTCTGCTTGGAGGCGAAGCGGCGCTAAGCAGCCAAGTTGAACAGCAGGTGATTGAGCTTTTGCCTGATCTAAACGCCCTAAGGCGAATTGCCGGAGCGAATCGCTATGAAACGGCAGCTCTGATCGCGCAGGAGTTTCCCGGCCAGAGCGATGTGGCCCTGGCTACCGGACTGGATTTTCCTGATGCGCTAAGTCTGGCGGCAGCGGCAGCGGCCAACGATATTCCGTTGCTTCTGGTTTCTACCGACCGCG
>JAAYSI010000028.1 GCA_012524045.1 Peptococcaceae bacterium
CAAACATTAGATAGAGAGCAGTCGGAAAATCAGTGGCAGCTTTTTCTGCAAGGCCCGCTCCGGCTTCAAGCTCTAAATATAGCCCCGTTCCGCCAAAAATACTAAACCACAGGAAAGTAAGTAAACTGGGAGCCAGTAATGTTCCTAAGACAAACTCTTTGATAGTGCGTCCCTTAGAAATACGGGCAATGAAAAGTCCGACGAACGGAGACCAAGCAATCCACCAAGCCCAATAAAAGAGAGTCCAGGTCTCCGCCCAATCCATCCCGCGAAAAGGAAAGGTCTGGAGACTCATTTCCACAAGATTGAATAAATAACTACCCGTGGTACTAATAAAGACATTTAAGATGTAGGCAGTAGGCCCAACAATCATCATTGCAAACATCAATAGAAAGACCAGATACATATTCAGCTTAGATAAGGTTTGGATTCCTTTATCTAAGCCTGTCAAACTTGAAGCCATATAAAAAACTGTAACCACTGCGATAACTATAATCGCTGTCAGGATAGAGTTGGGTATTCCATAAAGAAAATTAAGGCCACTGACAATTTGCATTGCCCCAAAACCAAGGGAGGTAGCAACCCCGAAGACAGTAGCGAATACGGCTAAGGTGTTGATAACATGCCCCGGAAATTGCCTAGTTCTATCTCCTAAAATGGGATAAAAACAGGAACTGACTACAGGGGGGAGACCACGGCGAAAAATAAAATAAGCCAGGGACAGACTGACAACAATGTAAATGGCCCATGGCTGAAAACCCCAATGAAAGAAACTATAACGCATAGCAAAAGCGGCAGAACTTCCAGTATTTGGAGGTATGTATTCAGGTGGATTAACATAATGGGAGAGCGGTTCTGCTACTCCCCAAAAAACTAATCCTATTCCCATACCGGCGGCAAAAAGCATGCTAAACCAAGCAAAGTAGCTATATTCCGGCTTATCGTTGTCCTTACCTAAACGAATATTGCCATACCGCCCAAAAGCAAGGAAAAAGCAGAAGCCAAGGAAGAAAAATGCAGCTAATTGATAAAACCACCCCAAATTATGTATTATCCCAGAATGAAGATAGGAGGTTATTTTTCCTAGTTGAATAGGCCTTAGGAATCCTATGAGACCAAAGGTAAGTACAAGCACAACTGAAACTCTAAAAACTGGATCCTTTTTCATTTTTAACCACCTTTTTTTTCGATCATACCCTTATTTATTTTGAGAATAACAGATATCCATTATTATTGTAAACTTTGCCCAATTTAAACCTCGAGGATCCGGCTCTTTTTCAGCTTGCCTTTAAATAATTGTTTTATTTTTCCCTTTCTGTTTACTGACTCTTTTTTTTAAAGAAGGCAAGAAAGTTAGGATTGCAATCAAGGCCATAACGATGCCGACCAGGCAAACGCCGTTCCACTTCAATACCGTCCAGGCAGTAGATCCTAAGAAAGTACCAAGTGCACCCCCAGTGAAATAAGAAACCATATAAACTGTATTTAATCTATTTCTGGCATCCGGTATTAAACTATAAACGAAAGTTTGACTGGAAAGCTGCCCTCCCCGGCTACCGATATCCAATATTATGATACCGAGGATGAGCCCCCAAATAGACAGCCCTAACTGCCATAGGACGATAAAAGCCAACAGCGTCATAATACCGGAAAAAACAATCATTATCTCCGGAGATTTTTTGTCCACCAGTCTTCCGGCTAAAGGCGTATAAAAGGTTCCGACAAGGCTAAGCAGACCAAAAAGACCGATCACTTGGGCAGTATAGTAATAGGGTGGTTCTTTAAGAAAGAAAGCAAGTGTGGACCAGAAAGCACCAAAAGAACCAAAGACCATTGCTCCGAATAAAGAAGCTTTCCTTAATTTAGGCTGCGTTAGGAACATGGTTCCCAGAGATTTGAGCAATTGAACATAAGATGTCTGTACAGAACTGGCAGG
>JAAYSI010000029.1 GCA_012524045.1 Peptococcaceae bacterium
ATAACTGTATCGGCAATTTGAGATGTTAGCCGTTCCTGCAATTGAGGTCTTCTAGCAAAGTCTTCAGCGACCCTAGCTAATTTTGACAGCCCTGTTACTTTTCCACGAGGAATATAGGCAATATGAGCATAACCGAAAAAAGGCAACAAATGGTGCTCGCACATTGAATAAATTGGAATTTCTTTAACTATAACCATTTCTTCGTGATTTTCCGAAAACTCAATTTCTAGATTTTTTCGAGGATCAACCGAAAGTCCAGCAAAAGCTTCTTCATAAAATCTAGCCACGCGTTTTGGCGTATCTTTCAATCCTTCTCTGTTTGGATCTTCACCGATTGCCTCCAGGATATTTTTTACAGCTTCTTCAATTTTCTTTGTATTGACAGGCATAAAATTACTCCTCTTATTTATATAATTTTAAAAAATATTTATATTATAAAAAATGAATCCGTTTACGATGATTTTATCATTTTAGTTAAAATAAGCCAAATTTTAGTTTCATTTTACATAAAAAAAACACAAGGAAAAAAGCCTAATTTAGACTATCATCTCCTTATGCTAAATCTGTATCATTAAGGAAAGGTTCGGAAAGTGTTATCTTGCTAATTTTAAAGATTTATTAAAACAATCAACTGCAATTCTATGCCTTGATAACTGCTCGTAAGTGTTGCCTAATAAAACCCAAAAACTTGAATTCTCACTATCAAGGGATATTAGTTTTTCTAAAGTTTTGCATGCTTCTTCTAATTGACCTTTTGCTAAAAAGCAAATGCTTAAATTATATAGCACTGTAATATTTGAAGGTTCAATATCTAAGGCTTGATTATAATATTCTATAGCTTTGCGGGTTCGTCCTAGTTTGAAACAAACATAACCTAAATTATTTAAGAGTATAGGATCATTCTGATTAAGGTTATATGCTTTATTAAATAACTTATAAGCTTGGTCGTTTTTGTTTAATTTGTGATAAATTGCTGCTAAGTTACATAATGCGTCATAATTATCCGGCTCAATTTTCAAAGCCTTGTTTAGTAGTTTTTGTGCTTTACTAATATTTCCTTTTATAGCATAACAATAAGCAAGTCTAGAGATAATATGGGGCCTTCCCCCTAACCTTAAAGCTTTTTTATAAGAAAGGCATGCTTCATCCAACTTATTTAATTTGATTAACATTTCAGCTTTCATTTCCCAGTAGTGAGAATTGTTTGGTCTAAGCTTACAACATCCATTGAAGCACATTAATGCATCTTCATATTCACCATAAAAAACGTAAATACTACCAAGTCGGTATAATGTTTCAGCATCGGTAGGAGCTAATCTTAACAGTTTATTCAAAGTTTGGATGGCTTCTTGCGATCGACCAAGTTCAAGTAGGCAGTCAGCTTTAAGCTTTAATATATTGATGTCGTACAGCTGATAGGCTATTGCTTTGTCTAAATATACTAATGTTTCATTAAGTAAACCTAAACCATAGTAACTACGTGCAAGAAGGTATAATACAGTAGCCTTTAGATCCGTTTCATGACTACTTTCAATATTTATTTTTTCTAAATAGTTCTTAGCCTCTTGATATGCACCGCAATTAATCAGTTCATTTACATCTTTAAGGCTTCTACAGTCTCCTAAATCCTCATTTTCACTAGTCTCAAATCTATTTTTACTTTTAGAAGTAGTCTCCAAATTATAAGGTATGTATCGTAGTTTATGTAAAAATGAAGATGATTCTCTTAAACTTTTATTCTTGATTAAACTACCAATTAAGTTATTCATAATCAAACACTCCTTCCTGGTGTAATCCAAGTAATAAAAACTATTCTCGTGTACTACTTTTTTTCCTCTAAAAATGATCATAATTCTATCATCAAATAAATTTAATTAAAGATAATATTCCTTTTTAAAAAAAATAATTCGTTATTTTACAAAAAAAATGTATAATTAATAGCAAAGATATTACTGGGGGTTAAGGTTTTTGGAAAAGTCATACAAACATAATTTATATAAAAAATCCATGCTATTGTGTATATTTATAATTTTTACTTTTGTTTTTTTTCTATGCGGATGTGAAAACTATTTATCATTTGAGAAAAATGATCTACCGAAAATATCCAATCTAACTGAGGATAATATTTTAGTAAATTCTGATGAGATAAGGTTAGAGACAATAAATTTAATTAAAAATGCAGAAGAAGCAATTTTTATAGAATTATCCGCATTTGATGACCATGAAATCCTTGATTTAATTATAGAAAAAGCTCACAGAGGTATAGAAGTAAGGATTTTATTAGATCAATGGCAGAGCGTTAATTCTAAAACAGTAAAAAAACTTAAAAACGAAAATATATCTGTTCAATATTATCCCGCTCAAAAAGGTCAATATCACAAAGTACGATTTATGGTAGTTGATTATCAAACAGCTGTATATTATTGCCAAGATTGGTTAGAAAAAAGTTATGAAACCTATAATTTTGCAGTAGTACTTTCAGGAAGTTCTGTAAAGACGATTACCAAGTCGTTTATAAATGATTGGGCTTATACCACTACTATATCCCTAGAATTACCTGACAAAATCAATCTAACCGATGATTATGTGAGTTATACTGTAAACGCAGGAATTAAACAACAAATATTAAAAGCTATTAATTCAGCTCAGTCTGAAGCAAAGATTTACGTTGAACAATTAAGTGATAAAGAAATAATTGAAGCATTAAATGAAGCCAAAAAAAGAGGCTGCGAAGTAAAATTAATATTAAGTCCAGCCAGTAAAGAATCTATTTCAGAAAACCTTCTTGACACTCAAATAGATATTAAATATTTTAACCATCCACAAAATATGACAATGGGCTTCAATCTAGGAGTTTTTGACAATGAAAAAATTTTGGTGACAAGTTCTCCTTGGACTTATTATACCTTTGTTATTAACCACGAAAATGCACTAATCATCCCTTCTCCGTCAGTTGCCAAAAAGATTGTTGAAACTCTTAAGAGCTATTAATTTTAGGTTCTTTTTCATCAAGCTAAAGTCATAAAACATCAACAAAATCGAAATGATTGGTGTCACACATTTTTTACCGTCTACTTACAGGGAGCAGTACATTGCTTTTTAAAAAGCTCTCTTTGAATTAAGATATCTTAAAAAATAATATGACTAAGGGGCATGATGATAATCCCGGCAAAGGTGGCGAATAAGGACAAGCGAGGATGCCCATATTGGCGGGAAGAAGGAATAAGCTCTTCTATCGCAATATAGATCATGATACCAGCTACCATGGCAAAAATCGCCCCGAGGTTAAAACTGTTGATAAAAGGACGTAGGGCCAAAAAAGCTAACAGGGCACCTAAAGGTTCAGCCATACCAGAGATAAAGGTATATTTAAGTGCTTTTTTCTTTTTCCCGGTAGCATAATAGATGGGCATGGCCACAATTATCCCTTCCGGTATATTGTGCATACTGATAGCTAAGGCAATAGAAACTCCTAGAGCCAAGTCTTCATAACCGGCAGTAAAAGTAGCTATTCCTTCTGGCAGATTGTGCAGCATTACAGCTAACATTGAAACAAAGCCTACGCGATAAAGGTCTTGGTGGGGTTTATCATTTTGATTGAATTCGCTTTTATCATGAGGGACAAAGTGGTCTATTCCAAAGGCAAAAATAATCCCTAAGAGCAGAAATAAAACCGAAAAAACAATTCCCCAGCGTTCCCCCAGATACTGAGTTAAAGATTCTTGGCTTTGGGTCCATAAATCTAAAAAAGATACAGAAAGCATTACTCCTGCAGCAAAACCTAAACTTGAAGAAAGGATTTTTTCATTTTTGGACTTAGTAAAAAAAATAATTAAAGCTCCTAGTAGAGTAGTCATACCGGCAATAAAGGCTAATAAAAGTGCCAATAAAGACTGTTCTTCCAACATAAACATCCTCTCCTCTTACATACTATTTTTTGTACAAGATATTTAACTGAACTTGTTTTAGAAACTTTCTTAATTATAATTTAAGCCACCTTTAAATAAAAGGAAATATAATTGCTTTTGTTAACTAAATTGTACTTTATCTCGATACATAACCCTTTAATGCACTTTCATAGTCTAGTTAACTTTCATGCAGGGGCTAACAAAAAAGCGGGGCAGCAGCCCCGCTTTTCCCGCTTTGCCGTTAGATATCAGGTTTTCTGACCCTGCTCTCGCAAGGTGGGAATCTAGACTAATTTTTCCACCTTCTCTTCAAAGAAAGCCTGGTGTACTCAATCAATCATATCGATTCCCTTTTCAAAAATAGGATCAAAACCTTGATAATCCCTACAAACAAAGCAGCCTCACATACATTATAACATTTTTTTTTATTTTTCATAGAGTAACGTTTTGGAAATATTCTCTTAATGTATTCTATCTTCTAATTCTGCTAATCGATCTAGTATTACGGATATGGTCATCTCTTGAGTCCTCACCCTTTGTCTTAATTGTTCGATTTGATTGGAAATATTTCTCATCTCTTCAGTGACTACATTTTCATTCTGACCCGATTCAAACGGAACTTTACTATTGGCGGAGAAACCTTTTTTATCTATAAGATATTGAAATCTACCATATCTAGTATTTCTACCTTGATTAACCTTAATAATCCCATCTTCTTCGAGGACACGGATAGCTTTTTTTAAGGTAATGCTTGCTACTCCCGTTTCACGTTGAATCTCAGAATAAGCAACTTCGAATTCTTCATAATTATTTTTTTCCGACATTTTTTCAAAATAATTAATAAATTTTCTATAAGTCTTGTCTTTTAATTTCAAATCTTATTCATCCTTCCAATCAATGCTGAAAATATTTATTTATATATATTGTAATTATAACATAAATAAAATTCTTTTTTTCTCATAATTAAATATTTTTTTAAATAATAAGGTAATTTCTAAATTTATACGACATTAAATTTTTAAAAATAATTTTTTGTTTTTTCAATTTAGATTTTAGCTTAAACTGTAATAGTGCTCTAGCATAAGAATTCTAATTAAAGCATAATTTTTAATAATTAGGACTCATAAAGGGGGATATCCTATGGCTAAATCCTTTAAAGGAGTATATATTCTTAGAGGCCTGTTTGTAACTATTCTTACATCATTCATTGCAACTCTTATCATGGGGTTGATTTATTCTTTTAGTCCCGTTCTGGAATCGCAAATCCACACATTGGGTATCTTAGCTCTTAGCGTACTATTTGGTAGCTTTTATACTACCTATAATTTAGGAGCTAAAGGACTAGTATACGGATTATTAGTCGGGTTGTGCTTCTTCCTGTTTACTCTACTAATTTATTATTTTTTTTCTGATTCGGGTTCTTCTTTGTCTATAATAATTGAAAGATTATTAATTTGTCTAATCACAGGTGCCTTCGGAGGTACTATGGGCGTGATTTGCAAAAAATAATTGTCTAAATTTATTTTATCTATTTTGTCACCCATTTAACGATGATTTGATCTCCTTGAGTAATCTCAGTAGTAAATTCAGCATCTTTATTATTTACCTTCATTATCAATCTACCGCTAGGTATGGCTTCCTCTTGTAGGTTCAAATAGGGAAATAGCTCAGACAGAATTAGTTTTCCTACAGGTTCTTTAATTTCCAGATCCATTCCATTTTCTACAGGATCCTCAATTGAAACCTCTTTACCCTTGTTATATATTTTATATTTTTGGGGTTTGTACAATAGTTCCTTGCCATTAACATAAAATATTAAAGGTTTAGGCTCAATTTGAAGATCTTTGATTAAATACGTTCTCTCAGCAAAATTTATTCTATCAAAGTCTGCTATTATGCAATTATCTTTTACTACTTTTCCGTTCACTTTAATTTCAATATCAGAATAAATTTCCTTTAATTCACCTTGGATTCTGATTGTTTTTTTCTTGATTTTTGCTATATCAATTCCTTTAGATAATAGTAGATCAAAGAGAGTATTATTTTCAATAACATTTAATTTGCACCCATCCGAAAGCCAGTCTTCATGGTTTGCAACTTTATGATCAATATATATTAGAGGTTTAAAATCCTCTTCATCTCCGTTCCAGAAAATTCTTTTAGGAGGATTAATAGAAATAACATCTTTCACTTGAGCCTTTGCATCATTACCGTTACGTCCTGGCATAAAATCTATACGATCATTAGGATAAACTCTCTGTTCTAAAGCGGCAGGCTGAGAGTTAACCAAAATTTCTGCTGATTTACCTAACTCTCCCTTAAGTACTTCCATTTTGCCGTTTAAAAAGTAAACCAGAGCTTTTCCTGGACGTCCGATAAAGGACCATGGGTGTATTCCTGCGGCAAAAAGCGCTTCTGCAACCGTTGCATGATTAAATTCAAAGATAGGAACACACATACTGTTAACGGTTACAGAATAGTAATGCAACCCGTTGCCTTCTAAAGCTGCCAGTCCAATTCCAATCGGAGTGATAACATCTGCCCCATTCAAATTTTTTTCATCACCTAAAATATTATTTAGTCTCTCTCTAGTTTGTACTCCAATTCTATTAACTGATAGTTTAGAAATATCAGCGAGCAATTCTTTTAACAAAGGTGTTTGGCTACCCCCTCCCACGAGAATAATTGCCTGTGGAGGGGCATTTTGGTTGAGCAAAAGTATTTCTTGGTAAATTTTTTCGGCAAGATTTCTAACTGTAGACTCTATAACTCTTATTATTTGTTCTTGACTATAAAACTCCTTATTACCAAAAAAATTTGTTATTTCAATTTCATCTTTATTTTTTAGATTTTTTTTAATTTTTTCCCCTTCAGTAAAATCCACGAGAAAGTATTCACATAAGGCTTCAGTGATTTCATCCCCTGCCATCGGCACCATTCCAAAAGACGTGATAGAGCCTTCGTGAGTAATTGCAATATCTGAAGTACCAGCTCCGATATCTACTAAGGCTAAATTAAGCCTTCTCATATCTTTAGGTATAGCAACTTGGCCAGCGGCTATAGGCTCTAGAGTCAACCTATCCATTTCTAAATTTGAATGCTCTAAAACAGAAAATAAGCCGTCTACAACGGTTCTAGGTAAGAATGTTGCTATTAAAGTTACTTCTGCCTTATGTCCCCGTTGTCCAAATAGAGAGCTTATATCTTGACCTTCTAGGTATTGCTTTATAACATTGTAACCAACACAATAAAAGTTATTTTGGCTTGATTCAGAAGTGGAAATTTTCTTTATGGCATTCTGCAAAGCCTCCATTTCCAAAGCTAAAATGTTTTCTCTTCCCCACTGAATAGGATACGGTTCCTCTCTAGAAGCATGAGCAATTTCAGTAATTAATGCCCTCCCTGCTGCAGCAACAGCTACTTTTTTTAGTCGTTCTCCAGTTTTTTGTTCCAATTCGTCCTTAACCTTCAATACCGCTTTGGTGACTTCTTTGACATCATGTACTTGGCCATCATACATTACTCTTTGAGAATGTTCGGCTCTTGAGCTAGCCAAAATTTCGTACCCATTTTCAGTCTTGCACATAATTATACCTATTACTACTCTAGTCCCTATGTCAATAGCAAAGACTTTTTCCACTTTTCTCACCTCAAATAAAACTAACACCTAAATAGCTAGTTCATTCGCTAAATTATATAGTTTACGATCAATTGGAGGCTTAGGTTTAAAAGCATCTTTTAATGGCCTATCAATAATATCATTCTTAATAAAAGATATCATAACTTCGGATTTTCCTTCCAATAAGACCTCTATAGCTTTACCACCCATTCTGGCTCCAAGAACAGAATCAAATGCTGAAGGTGCTCCCCCACGTTGAATATGGCCTAAAATTGTTACCCTCGTATCAAATCCGGAATATTCTTCGATTTTTCTTGCTAAGTCACGAATATCTCCTATTCCTTCAGCAGCAATAATAATACTGTGGTTTTTGCCCCGTTTAAAGCCTCTTAAAAGCTTTTCACTTATCTCTTGCAAATCAAATGGTAATTCAGGAATCAGTATTGATTCGGCTCCAATGGCTACACCTGATCTTAGGGCAATATCCCCACATTTTCTACCCATAACCTCAACAATAAAAACTCTCTCATGGGAGGTAGCTGTATCTCTTAATTTACTTACAGAGTCTACCACTGTATTCACAGCTGTATCAAAACCTATAGTATAATCAGTCCCAGAAATATCGTTATCAATTGTTCCCGGAATTCCAACTACCCTGACTCCGAATTGAGCTAAGTCTTGTGCTCCACGGTAAGAACCATCTCCTCCGATAACAATCAGAGCTTCGATCCCTCTATTAAATAGCTGCATAGCAGCTTTTTTCTGTCCATCTTTTGTAAACATTTCGTCGCATCTGGCGGATCGTAAAATAGTTCCTCCTCTATGAACAATATCAGCAACCGAGCCCAATTCCATTTCTTTAATTTCACCATTAATTAATCCTTCGTAGCCGCGGTATACACCATATATCTGCAAACTATGGAAAATAGATTTTCTAACTACTGCTCTTATTGCTGAATTCATACCAGGCGCATCACCACCGCTAGTCAAAACAGCAATCTTTTTTATTTCAACCATACTTTCACTTCCTAAGCAAGAATCGTCTTTACCGAGAGGTTATTTATTAATTTTATTAATTGTAAAATGATACTTTATTATGCAGTTTTTGACGACCTTTTTGAAAAATACTTACCACTCTCAAGGGAAATAGTAGAAATATTCATTAAGGTCTAAAAGAATCTACTATCTTCTTAAGATTTCCTTCATAACAAGTATCGAAGATGGATAGATCATCTAAGTCAGGAAAACGATATCTAATGAAATTTTTTATTTCCTTTTCGGAGGGCCGTTTAAGTTTTATTATTAGCCCACTCTTGATTTTCGAAGCAAATTTTTCGCCTAAAAAGTCTAAATCCAAATCCTGTCCCCTATAGGTTATAACAGTTTTACCTCCATTATTTAAAATGGCATCCAAAGTAAAATATAACTCATTTATTGTTTTTAGTTTACCTTGCAAAGAATTTATATTATCTAATAGAAGTATATTAGTATTTCTAAAAATCTTACGAAAAGAGTTTAATTCCTGTTTATATGCCGCATATGCATACTTAGATGCAAATTTTTTCGAATCTATTAATATTGAGTTATATGTAGTATTCTGAATTCTTTGATGTAATTCATTAAGTATTAAAGTTTTGCCTAAACCCGAACTTCCGACAATGATTGTCACGTTCGGTATTTTTTTACAATTAAAACTATTAATAAACTGAAAGGCTAGTTGGTTATATTCGCTAACAAACAAATTCTTAAACCTCCAAAATAATGTATAAAGCAACCTAACAACTAGTTAAATTGTGTTTCGTCGATATAGTTCTTCAAAGTTGGATGGAGATAATGTAATTGGGAAGACTCAATAATAGCAGAGAATTTATAAATAATTTGCCTACCAAAATTCCGAGAAAAGAACAGCTTAATCGTTGATTTTTCATCAGCATTTCGGATTTCTACCTTGTCAGGATATATTAAATAGTTATATTTGTTATCTTTCCAACAGAGTTCAAGATCACCTGTGGATATAATTATTAAGCCAAACTGCTCAATTTTTACATCATATATATTTGAGAAACTCTGATTTATGTACTCACTTTCAATAGCAATTTGACCAGATTTATACTTTAGTTCCAAGATGTGTTCTAAAATTAACCTTGCAGGCAAGGATATTTCTTCAATAATTCTCGCCTGTGTTCGGACTTCATTTTCTAATTGCCTTATCTTTTCAATATGAACCGATTTTATATCCTTTAAGTTTTCTGATTCATTCTTCAGCACTTTAAAAATTCTTTCAAAACTATCTAAAAGTTTTTGGTCTTGTTCTTGCATATCCTATCTCCACCTTATATTGGCTTCATAAACTATTGTAAACCATTATCATTTTTTTTCCCAGCTTTTTATAAACCTTTAGTCCTTCTTTTTTCTGATCCTTTCTGAAATACTTTGAATTAATGCCTCGATTTGATTCGTTTCGCACTTCATTGATTTAGCAATTTCTAAAGCTCTCCACCCACAACGTAATGCAGCCATATTCTTCCCTCTATTTGTCAGACAATTTGCTAATCTTAGCATTACTTCATATTTTGGTATTTGTATATCAAGACCTCTGTCATCAAGATACTCAAATAACTTTTCTTCGATAAAATAATCTTCATACTGCAAAAGATAGGTCAGTTCTTCACTGATTTCCCCGACTTTACTTCCATCCCCATGTAATTGAAAATGTCTTAGAGCTTCGAAATAATATTTTTTGGCTTGTTCATATTTCTTTCTCGTAATAGCTAAAACAGCAAGACTATGATAACGAATGGCATAACCAAACTCTAACCCTTCATAATATTTCAAAGATAAATTTAGACTTTCTTCCGCCTGATCGAAAATTTTTGCATATTGTAACATGTTACTAAGGAGATAGTAACTTTCACTTGCTTTTATATATTGAGCATATTTCAAATAAAGAGCAATTACACGATACTGGTAGTGCAAAGCTTCTTCAATCATCTGATTCTCAAAGTAAATAAAGGCTAAATATTGATGAACATCAGCAAGAGAAATATTATCCCCTATTTGAGTAAACAAGCTTATACTTTTATGAATTCTATTTTTGGCTTCTTTTATTCTTCCACAGTTATAACAAATAGAACCAAGACATAAGTTGATTTCAGCTTCCCCTTTAGGATTTTCATTCCTTTTACATATCTCTTCAGCTTGTAAAAAGACTTTCTCAGCTTTTTTCCAATCACTTGCCTTTACATAGACCTGACCAAGATCACAATAAAGAGCGGCTAAGCGCAAAGGCGAAGAATGAGGCGGATAAATACTTATCGCTTCTTTATATAGATCTATGGATTTCGAATATTGTTTTCTTAAGAAATTCACACTTGCTAGCCCTGCTTTTGCTTCAGCAATTCCTTTTTTATTATTTAACTCTATGCATATTTTTAATGCCCTTAAAAATCCATTCTCTGCTTCACCTAATTTATTATTTCGTACCTGGACAGTGGACAATAATCTTTGGGAAAAAGCAATAACCACAGGGACAGCTAATAATTCAGCTTCAACTAAACTTGCTTCCAAGTATTTCTCAGCTTCACCTAAGTTGCTCTCACTCAAACACCCTATCCCTATTTCCAATAGCTTTTGCCATTTATCAAAAGAACCTTCCATCCCTATCCCTCACAATTGTTCTCATCACATAATCCTTTAGTACTATACTATAATATGCTTTACTATACTTCTTAGCTCGAATATGGCATAATTCTTTATAATTGGACATATTATTTAAGATATTCTTCTTTAAAGAGGTGTTTTTAATGAATAAATCACAGACTAATTTATGGTGGATAGCAGCCAAAGTAGTATTATTTATTCTAGCTTTATATTCATCCTATATCATTTTAAGGCCTCTTCTTAATGTTTTAATCGGAATTAGCTTTTGGCTAATAAAGATAGTTATCTTTTTTATAGTTGCTTTTCTTGTAATACACTTCTTCTTAAAAGTCATATTTAATTTAGATTTATTTAAATATTTTAATTATAAATAAAAACTCCAACTGAAATTTACTATCAGATAATTTGTGAGCTAGACAGGGAAAAAATAAAACGGGCTAAATGCCCGTTTTTGTTCATTATTTACCTGAAATCAGAATAAAAATTTTAGGGATGAGTATTCTTAAGGGAGTGAACTTAATGAAGATAATATTTTTAAAGAAACGAAAACTTATATTATTAGGGACATTTTTTTTACTACTGGTAATAATTATTAGCTTAAATGATAAGGTAACAACTGTTATTACCAAAAGTTTAAAACCTATCTATGCGGTAAAGACAGACACAAATCAAATTGCAATTACGTTTGACATAAGCTGGGGAGAAGAAAATGTAATACCAATACTGGAGATTCTCAAAGCGAAAGATATTAAAGCTACATTCTTTTTGTCTTCCCCTTGGGCTGAAAAAAAACCTGAGCTAGTAAAAAGGATTGTCGAAGATGGCCATGAAGTTGGTTCTCATGGGAGGCGACATGTTGATTTAAATACACTTAGTGAATCGGAACTTATTAATGAACTCAATATTTCCAAAAGTGTTTTAGAAGAAATAACAGGGAAAAAAATCAATCTCCTCAGGCCACCTAACGGAGCCTATGATAACAAAGTAATATCCGTTGCTAATAATTTGGGATATAAAGTTATTCAGTGGAGCGTAGATTCTTTGGATTGGAAAAAACCAGGACCGAATGCAGTTATAAATAATATTGTTAACGGTCGACAAAAAAATAAAGGAGCTGCTCCAGGGGACATTCTTCTTTTTCATGCTTCAGATTCAGCTCCAGATACTCCAAAAGCTCTACCTTCAATTATTGAAGCTCTCAATTCTAAAAACTATGAGCTTGTACCAGTTGGTACACTGCTAAATAACGCCAAAGAATATTGGCCTCCCGAATCAAATTTCTAACTTCTTTTCCAACCAGCAAAACCTTCACCCACAACTTCTGAAACATCTCCTATCGCTACAAAGGCATCAGGATCATGTTTATATACTATATCTTTAATTTGAGCTAATTGCGCTCTATTTACAATGCTGTAAACCACTTTTTTCGACTTCTTGGTATAAGCTCCTTCAGCCGAAAAAAATGTAACCCCTCGATCAAGTTTATTTATTATCTCATCGGCGATCACGTCATAGTTCTCTGTAATGACCATAACGCTTTTTGAGTAATCTAAACCCCCTTGAACCAAATCAATAACTTTAGAGGCAATAAACATATATATCATTGCATACATTGCCATCTCTGGTTCAAATATAATTGCTGCGCCTAGAAAAATCAAAGCATCCAAAATTAAAATTATCTGACCAACACTAAAAGCAGTTTTTTTATTTAAAATAATTGCTAAAATATCCGTACCACCAAGGGAGCCTCTTGAACGAAATATTATCCCCATTCCAATACCTGTAATTAAACCACCAAAAATTGCTGCTAACAAAATATCATCAGTAACAGCTGCAATGTTTTTAGTGAAATCCAGGGCTAAAGATAAGGAAACGACACCTAAAATACTTAAAATAAATAGCTGTTTTCCAACTGCTTTATAGCCTAATATAAATAACGGTATGTTAAGTATAAAAACTGTTATACCAACATCCCATTCAAATAAATAGTGGAATATAATTGCTATACCTGTTAAACCACCATCAGCAATACGGTTACTTATTATAAATGAATTAATACTTACAGCTACAATAATTGCTCCAATTATTATCCCCAAGCAACGTTTAATGATATTCCAAGGAATTCTTTTAAGTGTCATCTTATTTACCTCTTAAGTAAAATCAACAAGTTTAATTATAAAACTTGACAAAACAATCCTAATCTAGTAAAATAATTTAGCGGTTTAATGTGCGCTCGTAGCTCAGGGGATAGAGTGACGGTTTCCGAGGCCGGAGGTCGCAGGTTCAAATCCTGCCGGGCGCACCATATTATAATATTGATGTTGCAAGGATTTGCGGCTTTTTTTATTATATACCTTTAAACAAAAAATGCAACTTTGACCGAAATAAAAAACAGCCCCGAGGACCTAAATCCCTGGGGCTTTATTATCTTTTTCAATATAATCATTAAGCTCCTTTTCCATTGTGTCTAGAACGCGCTTGATGTATTTATCAAAATCCTTTGTTTTTTCTATTTCGTCATAACTTATGTGCTGTTGATAATGATAATTTCCCTTGGTTATGGTCTTGGAAAAAGACCTTTGAAATTTATCCTCTACAAAACCTAGTTGTTTTAATCTGTTCATTCTTTCTTCAATTTTACTTAGCTCTTCTATTATTTTTATATACAATGCAGCATCCCTTTCCTCAAGATATTTAGGATTGAGCTCCTGCACGGCGTCATACCACTGTCTGATTATATCGAGTTCTTCTATACGAAATTCCATTTTACAACACCTCACGCTCGGATAATATGTTTTCGGGAACGACCCTAGCTCATATCAGCATGATACTTTTTTATAGCCAATCTAATATCTTTTTCGACCGATTCTAGATTTTGCTCGCCATTAATTTCAACTACATTTTTCCTGGATCTCTTCCATTCATCTAGAATTTTTAGATAATTATCAAAGACATGTTGAAGGACTTTGTGTTCCTCGAATATCTCTGTTTTATATCTACTTCCTGTGATTCTTTGTAATGTTATTTCGGGTCTTACTTTTATAAAGATAGTTAAATCTGGCTCATAAACATATTTATTTATCTCTTGTAACCAAGCCATATCATTCTTTATACCTTGGTAGACATAAGATGACCATAAGTATCTATCGCATATAATATAATCGCCTTTCTCTAGGACAGGCATTATTTTTTCTATATTATGGTCAATACGATCAGCAGCAAATAATAAAGCCAAAGATTTATCGTCGATTCCAACCATTCGCCCATTAAGAAACTGTCTAATTAAAGTGCCTATAGGTCCTTCACTAGGTTCTTTCGCCAATATAGCTTTTACTCCATAGGTGGTTTCAAGAAAACCTTTCAGTTTCTGGACTTGGGTACTAATGCCAGAGCCATCTATTCCTTCAAGTACAATAAATTTGCCTTTTGTTCTCCCTTTATACAAATCATCCACTCCTTTTATCTTATATTACCACTTTTAAAACTATTTACAAATACAAACCAGACTTTTGACACTAACAATATTAACATTAAATTGCCCTTTGTAAACGTCAAATTAAAAAAACACCTTATTTAAGGTGTTTTTAGGTTTATTATTATTTTCTACTATCCCACTTTGCTCATAACTCTTAATTTATCAGCCAATAATGCTATAAACTCAGAATTTGTCGGTTTTTGTCTCTCAATATTCATTGAATATCCAAAAATTCTCTTAAGTGTTTCCATATGCCCCCTTTCCCATGCTAGTTCTATAGCATGCCTAATACCCCTCTCTACTCGACTGGGAGCAGTATTGTATTTCTTCGCAATAGCCGGATATAATTCTTTTGTTACTGCACCAAGTAGCGACACATCTTCAATTACCATCAATATAGCATCTCTAATATATTGGTACCCTTTTACATGAGCTGGTATGCCCAATTGGTGCATCATAGTTGTGACTTCAACACTTATGTTGACTGTTTTACCCACAGGGGCGACTGCCGAACATGTTTGGGGTATAGGGTGGTTAGAAACTTCTACATCTTGAGTTAGAGTTTTAATCCGTTTGCCTAAAATCTCTAAGTCAAAAGGCTTTAGAATAAAGTAGTCCACACCCATTACCATCGCTTGATGAGTTAGAGTTTCGTGGCCAAATGCAGTTAACATTATTACTTTTGGCCGAGGTACTGAAGGACGTGAGTTAATTCTTTCCAGAACTTCTAACCCATCAAGATTGGGCATTACAAGATCCATAATAATTAGATCCGGCTCGTTTTTTTGGATTAACTCCCACGCTTCTAAGCCATTGTATGCAACTCCTAAGAGTTCAAAGTTATCCTCTCTTTGGATATAATCTTGAAGAATCTGGCACAAATTACGATTGTCTTCAGCTACAATAATTTTAACCTTTTTTGCCATTTTAACAGATCCCGCCTTGTTTATATAATTTCCGGTTACATATCCGGTGTATTTATTATAAAACAGCCGGGATGTCGAATTCCTAAAAAATAAGGAAAGGATAACTTTTTTGGAAATATTTATAATAGCTTGTATTATCAATGGATTTAGTGTTTTTCTTAAAATATTTTCAATCGTTAAAATAACTCATTTTTATCGGGTCTCTAAATAAAGTCTCGAAGAAAAAAAAGAAACTCAGGCTTTTTAAACACTTTTGTCTTGTCTTGTTGGATACAAATAGAAAATAATATAAATGATGCAAAATATTAAAATTAGTCTAAAATGATAGCTTCGGTCGGACAACTTTCTGCAGCTTCTTGAGCAGATTCTTCCAGTTCTTCTGGAACCTGTTCCTGCTGAGCAATCGCCAAACCATCTACATCCATAATAAAAATTTCAGGACATATAGTGGGGCAGACACCGCAACCAATGCAAACATCTTTTTCTACATGTGCTATCATTGTTTTCACCTCTTTATATAGTTTTTATTATTCTGCCCCTGCCCTCTTTAGATATACTTTTACAGTCAAAAAAGAGGTTTTATCGAAGAAATAAGCCAATCACCGTCTATACGTTCTAGTTTAAATGCATAGTTGGCTTGTTTTTTTTCATCAATAGCCGAGCCAAATATGATCTTTACTATCATTTCATTCTGCTTTAGCTCAGTATCGCAAATAACACTCTGAATACTCAAAAAAGGGTTAGCAGTCAAAATTTCCTCCAAGTAGACATGCTCATTTTTTGCGTTTTCAGACAACATTTCTAAAGCTAAATCAAACTGTCTGTAATCCATACGTTTCCAGTAATTTCCAACAACCGTATACGGGTTCGAGCTTTGGTCACCTTTTACCATTGCTGATACGGCATTCTCAGGAGTTTGCCACCAAAAAATTATCCCAATAAAAAAAACACTTAATATTAAAAAATAAAAGTGACGATTGAATAACATGTTTTCCCTCCTAAAACTCTTTTTATATATAGATAGGAGGGAAATATTGATTTAATGTCTATTGTTATTTATTTTTAATGACTTTTTTTAGCAGATTAAGTACGGGTTGAGGAAGCCTAAAATAATATATCTTCATTGGGATTTCCTCCTTTATATATTTTATACTATTTTATGCCACTTCAATATTTATACTACTTGGTAATTTCTAACAGCATCTTCCAACTGTTTTACCAGCTCAATTTCTTCCGCTGTTTTAGCTGAGAAATAAAGTTTACCTACAATACTGGTTAGCATTTTTATAACGTCTTCAAAAACAATCTTCTCTTTTAATGCTATTCTTTCACTGGTCTCAATTAAGGCTATACCAAATTGATGCCCTACCCCATCCTTCATCATTTTTGTACAAGTTTTACCTAATAACTTCATAACTAATGCAGCTTCTTGAGTATCTAACTGTCTAACAGCATCAATGGTCGTATTTAAACCTTGAACCATCCTTATTCCTATGTTAGCCCAATCAATAGGCTGTGCCATAAAATTTTCCCCCCTACATTAATTAAACCTGTGTCATACTATATGCACAGGCAGTTCAATGGGTGAAAATAGTTTTTGTTCTCTACTTTCCTAGTTTTGGCACTTGCAAGGGTGAGATCATAAGTATACTTAATGTAATCATAATAATCGGATAAACTACCCAGAGTAGTTTATCGGTAAACAATAAGAGTAATGCAATGAGTCCACCAGAAAAAGTTATTGGCACCCCAATAAAATAATTAGTATTATCAAGCGTATTAAATCTTGCTAAACGTATTGCTCCACATATAGTAAATAATGCAGAAATCCACATGCCCCAAAAAGACCATACAGCATCATATACAAAAATATATACTAAAATTGCTGGGGCTAAACCGAAAGAAATTACATCACTCAGTGAGTCAAGCTCCTTGCCAAAGTCTGAATCAGCCTTTAATTTTCTGGCTACTTTTCCGTCAAGAGAATCCATTAGTACAGAGAGCATTATCATGGCAACTGCGCTACGGATTTCCCCTTTAAAAGCATAAATCAACGAAAGAAAACCAAATAACAAATTTGCTACAGTAAAAAGCCCCGGCAGTATTCTTGAATCAAAATTTCTTCCCATCATTTTCTCTCCTCTATTGGAAAAATCGACTATATTGCTTTAGCATCTACCCATTTTCTTACATAAATATGAGCTATAAATCTTATTTAATCCAACCTCTAACCTGATTTAAAACTTCATGAGAATTGCCTTGAAAATACGAAGATATTGGTAAAGATTTTAAAAACCTATTTCCGTAACTTTTTGTCACCAATCGATCATCAAGTATTATTACCACTCCATTATCAGATTTATTTCTTATTAGGCGCCCAAATCCCTGTTTAAAGCGTATAATTGCTTCTGGTAAATGTAATTCTTCAAATGGCTTTCTACCTTCTTGAGCTAACAGATTCGCTTTAGCTTCAATGATTGGATTATCTGGAGGCCAAAAAGGTAATCTGGTAATAATAACACATTTGAGATTTTCTCCAGGTAAGTCTATTCCCTCCCAAAAACTATTAGTACCCAACAAAACACTTTTGCTATCGTTTGTAAACTCTCTTAGAATTTGTTCTCTCGTTCCATCGACCCCTTGAACGTAAGTCCTTATATTATAGTTTATTAAATATGGTTTCAATTCCTTACTAACTAATCTTAAATGCCTGTAAGAAGTAAAAAGAACAAGGGTACGCCCAGCCAGTATTTCTACAACTCTTCCGATAAAATTAGCAGATTTCTTTACTAGTGCCTCTTCAGATAGTCGGCTGATAGGAATGTCATTTACAATGGTTAAGAGCATTTGTTTATTAAAATCAAAAACTGTATCAAGTTTTAGACTGTTGTATTTTTCTAATCCAATATCCCGGGCAATGAACTCAAAGCTGTCCTCTATGGTAAGAGTTGCCGAAGTTAAAATAGTACAGTACTTTAAATCAAAGATTTTTTCTTTTAAGATACTTGCTATATCTACACGAACACTTTTTAAAAAAATATTGGTGGATTTTTCTAAATAGGTAACTCTGTCTTCTTCTTTTGCACTACAAATAGCTTTTAAGCCTAAACTAATATCTGCAAATTCATTTTTTATTTTATTGATTTCGTTAATAAAATCGAGGAATTGCTCATTTCCCAATGAAAAACAAGAGGTCATCTTAGATAAAATATCTGTAATCGAGTTCAACCGAAAAAGCAAGTTTTCTATCATAATCTTTAATGCATTGTTGGTATTGTCATCTAAGTATTTTTGATTAATAGATTGAGTATTGCACCCCTCTAAAATATTTGAGAATTGGATAAATAATTCTTTGGACTTTATTATTAATTCATTACCTTCTATCGTGAGATCGTTTAGTGCTTTTAGAATATCCTCCCATTTAATTAACGAAAAAACTTCGGACCACAGTGGCAAATTTTTCTTTAAATATAATATTGTACTGCCCTTATCTGTTAGAAGTTTATTAATCGGAGTAATTATTTTCTCTAAACTCAATTCGAAACTTAACTGTTTTAATGCTGCATGATAAAGGTTATGAGCTTCATCAATTATTAAATAATTATATTCAGGTATCACTTTATGATTAGCTTTAATATCGGCTAAAAGCAATGAATGGTTTACTATAACTAAATCAGCTTCATCCGCTAGCTTTCTTGCTTTTAATAGAAAGCACTCTTTGGCATAATAACATTCTCTCGGTTGACAATCAATACCTTCTGCTCCAAATTTATTTTTCAAAAAATAGAAATCTTTTAGTGCAGCAATTTCACTTAAATCACCGGTAAGAGTTTCTTTTATCCATGTAAGAATCGAGGCATAAACTAAATTTTCTTCTTTTGTCTTTAATTCATTCTTCCATTTTTCCCGATAAAACTCTTTTAAGCAAAGATAATTCCCCTTTCCCTTTAATAGTTGGGCTTTAAACGAGAAAGGTAAAATTTTTTCTAAAAAAGGTAAATCTTTGAAAAAAAGCTGTTCTTGCAGATTTATGGTATGAGTTGCAACAACAACTCTCTGCCTGTGTTTTCTACTCCACCACAAAGCGGGTATCAAATAAGAAATAGATTTACCTGTCCCCGTACCCGCTTCAATAATAGTATTAACTGATTCAGTAAATCCCTTTAAAATTGCCTCGACCATTAATATTTGACTACTTCTTACTTCAAAACCAGGTAATTTTTCGGACAATAAACCGTTTCCACGAAAAGTGTCCACTACCCATTCAGAGTTTAATTCTATTTCTTGCTGGCGATTCTCTGGTTCTTTTTTAAACAAGTTTATCCCATCTGCTAAATTAGGCCCAGGCTTATAGATACCTTCTACATAATTCTTTTCTACTTCTTTTCTAATAGACCTAATAAATAGTTGAGAACTCAAACACTTAGCAGCTTCTTCTAACTTGTGCAAATGGCCCAAATCCATATTTAAACCTTTGTACCAACATTTTTGTATTATACTGCATATTAATTTGACCTCTCTGTATTTTTCTGAACAATCATCAGCTTCCTCATCTATATCTAAAATTCTTATGACTTTTTTTAGTTGATTGTTACCTAAAGAGGGATAAAAAATTGTTAACAATTCACAAACATCGATATAAACGAGTAAAGAAAAGTCTTCTTGCAAAAGATTTTTGAGTGTCGCGCTTCTTTTCAGGTCATAAACAAAGACATAATCCTCACCAATAAATTTTAAAATATCGTCTTTATAAGAATTACTATGATCATTTAAATACTTACCGAATTCTATTGTCAGAACCTCCGGTTCTTGACCGTCTATAACTTTTAGAATTACAATCTCGCTTAGGGAATCTTTAATATTTGGTTCAAGCAAAGAAAAAATTATAATGGGTATATTCAATTAACAAAAATTCTCCCTTCCCAATTTTACAGCAATTCACCTTTAAACCATAATCTATATGTAAGTTCGCTCATAGTTAATGTGATTTAAATAGCAAACCTTTGTTAGCGTTTTTGACAATAAATCTTTTGGCAAGCTAGTCAGCAATTTTATTTGCTTTATCTAGTTTATAGACGAAAGCTAATATTTCCGCCACAACTAGGTATAGTTCTTCCGGTATTTCTTGGGATAATTCTACTTGGAGCAAAGCTTCTACAAGGTCGCTATTTTTTTGAAGGGGGATTCCTTCCTTTTGGGCAAGTTGGATAATTTTTTGAGCAATGTGCCCTCTACCTTTGGCTACTACTTTTGGTGCTCCGATATTGTCATAAGCAAGAGCTACAGCCTTTTTCTTTTCCGGGAGTGCTTTCATCGTTTAATATCCACTCCTAACATAGAATTTCCTGAAATAAACTTTTCAAACTGAGTAAAGCTGTTAAAACTATCAATAGTAAAATGTTTAAGATTATATCCTAGTTTCTTAAAGCTCTCTTCCACTTTATACTTAAGACTGTCAAAATTGTTGATTAATCTATCATTTAGTTTATCATTTAATAATTTTACGTTAACACTATCTCTGTATATCAATAAATCCACACCAATAACCCCTAGATTTTCTGTTTCAATCTCTAAAGCAATATGAGAAAAATCAACATCAATTTTCTGACCCTTACGTTTACCTTCAATAGCTATTTTGCAATTATACAATATTCCATTATCCTGTAGCGGGAGGTGTAAAAGAATATAAGCATTTTCCTTGTCCCCTGATTGTATCCATAATTGCTGACCGGTTATTTCATTTAATAATTTCGCAAGCATATCATTTTCAGCTTGATCTAGTGAGCTCTGTTTTTGAGCTAATAGGTAAAGCAGTTGAAGTTTTACAGAGTCACTAGTAAAACTATTTCTTGTCCTGGATTGAAATATATATTCATAAATAGATTTTTCCAGTTCAAGCCCCAGTTTTTTATAAAAATCCTCTAAAAAATTATTGCCGTTTTTTCTCACTTCTGACCATTTTGGTATTATGGCCCAGAGCAAAGATATTAAACTACTAAGTTGGCTATTCCTGCTATTCAATATGTTATTTAGGCTAGTTGTTTGGTTTATAAAATCAATTAAATACTTAGATATTTCTGTACTGTTATTTAATCCCCGACTCAAAAACGAATCTAGTTTAGTCTGTATACTTAATTTCGAAGGCTCAACACGGTCTTTCTTAAGTACGATTTTATCATCTTCGACAACCCCAGTTACCCAAAACTTATCACCCATTTGGACATCAGTCTCAAATTTCACATTGATTTTTTTGCCATTTAAAATAATTGCACCTTCATTGTTTTGGGCAGTCTCAATAATTTCAATAAAATAACGTTGCCCTTCCTTTATGTTCAACAGATTGGAACTTGATACCAAAGTAGTAAAAGTCGAGTTACCGTTTATTCGCATATTACACCTCAGTTTCAAATAATCCCTATACTTTAGTTAGATTTTATTTATAATTAAGATGATATTTGAAATATTTTTAAGGATAGGTATGAATAATGAGCATCTTTGAAGCGGTCATGTTGCTGTGTTTTGGATTTGCTTGGCCTTTTTCTATATATACGTCTTTTAAATCCAAAACAGCTAAAGGAAAAAGTATTTTATTTCTCCTAGTATTACTTATCGGCTATCTGGCTGGAATTACTCATAAAATTTTGTATTCTTTTGATTATATTATAGCATTATATATTTTAAATTTTTGCTTTGTATTTATCGACACTATTTTGTATTTTAGAAATCGGAAATATGACCAATCAGAAGAAATAAAAAAGTAAGAAAATCCGTTCTTAAAGACGGCTTCTTACTTTTTTAGTATCCGCTTATTAAACATAATTTAAATTTGAATTTATAACTGAGCATCTAGCATTTTTATTAAATCTTGTTTGCTTCTGAAGCCAACCGCTTTATCAACGATGTTTCCATCCTTAAATATGAGCAACGTAGGTATACTCATTACACCGTATTTACTAGCGACTTCACCTTGCTCATCAACATTCAATTTTCCAATTACTGCCTTACCTACAAACTCATCTGCCAGCTCTTCGATAATTGGCCCGATCATTCTACAAGGACCACACCAAGCAGCCCAAAAATCCACCAAAACAGGTTGCTTAGCTTTTAAAACATCGCTTTCCCAATTCTCTTGAGTAAAGGTTTTAACATTTGATGATCCTGCCATAAAAACTTACCTCCAAATTTTTAAAATTTAGCATATAACTACTCTGTCATTTGATACTTTAAAAATCTATTAAGATCTTTAATTAACTCATCTATTACTTTATTGTTTTCACTGTTTAAACTCTTTAAACAGCCTTTAGAATGTTCTTCAAAAATTAATATGCCAACTTTATTGATAGCTGCCCTTATTGCCGCGATTTGTATAAGAATATCTGAACAACACTTATCACTATTATTAATCATTCTTTGTAAGCCTTTTACTTGTCCTTCGATTCTCCTTAAGCGAATTAATATATCATTTTTATTGCTTGTATTTTCTAAAGGTTTCATTCAAGTCCACCTCATACCCCCGGGTGGGTATCTTTAAAGCTATTATATTCTTTTATACAAATATTGTCAAACATTTAACTTATCTTTAGACTCATTTTTTACTTTTTACATCTAGCTTAATGCAAAGTTCTTTTAATTGTTCATCAGTAACAGGAGACGGAGAATGAGTAAGCAAACAACTTGCACTTTGGGTTTTCGGGAACGCTATAACATCCCTGATATTATTACGACCGGTTAAAATCATAGTAAGTCGATCTAAGCCAAAAGCTATCCCGCCGTGTGGAGGAGTACCATATTCAAATGCTTCCAAAAGATAACCAAACTTTTCCTTAGCTTCATCAGGCGATAGGCCTATAAGTTTAAAAACTTGTTCTTGAATATCTCTTTGGTGAATTCTGATGCTTCCTCCACCAAGTTCTATCCCATTTAGTATTAAATCATAAGCTTTAGCTCTTACTTTTAAAGGATCTGAATCAAGAAGTTTTATATCTTCGTTCATAGGACTTGTGAACATATGATGAATAGCGACATATCTTTTCTCTTCCTCGTCATATTCAAATAGCGGAAATTCAGTAACCCATAAGCAATTAATAACATTTTCTGGAATAATCCCCAGTCTTTTGGCAAGTTCTAGTCTCAGATTGCCCAAGGCGTTATGTACAAC
>JAAYSI010000003.1 GCA_012524045.1 Peptococcaceae bacterium
ACTAAGGAAAAGGGACATCACAACTATAAGTAAACCAAAAAGTACTATTAACTGGGTTCTTAAGCTTTTCATTATTTTAATTTCCACCTTCTTATTGTTCTCACAGACAGTATATTCGACAAAACTTTCTATTTGTCCTACATAATTAAACAAATTATTACTTATCCTATCGTATCCCTATACTAAAATAGAAAAAAGTCGGTAGAATATCCAAAGGAATAAATGCAATTGATAGAAAATCTAAAAATATGGCCAACCAGAGCCAGTAGAACTGGATAGCCACTGGCTGATAGCCATATTAAGTAGGTAGAAATAATTAAAATCGAAGCATTTTGAAAGGCTGAAAGATTAAATATTTTGATAATCTTGTTATAATCATTCTATTCTTTATAACTATTCTACTCCTTTATTCACCTTGATTATTTCGCCAAGGATACAAACAGCTAACTCTTCAGGTGTTTCTGCTCCAATTTTCAAACCAATGGGCGAATATAATTTTTGCAAGGTTTCAGAGGGGATTCCTTCCTCTTCTAAGCTTGCTAGCAAGGCCTTTACTCTACGCCGGCTACCTATCATGCCAATATAGGCTGCAGGTTTTTGAATTACCCCTTTTAGACAAACCTTATCATGACGGTGCCCTCTGGTTACTATGACCACATAGCTGGCCGGTGAAATTTTTATTTCCTGTAAAGCTTGTTCAAAATCGTTGCATATTACCTGATCTGCCATATGAAAACGGACCGGATTGGCAAAAGAAGGACGATCATCTATGACGATCACCTTATATCCTATAATTTTGGCCATGGTAGCTAAAGCTAAGCCAATATGCCCGCCTCCGAGAATTATTAATTCCAATTCCGAGTCTGGCGGGGTAACAAACAATTGATAAGCCGCTTTTTCCTTGGTATTTCCAACAGGCTGACCTTGGGAGTCTAGTTGAGCTAAAACTGGCACGGATTTGGTAGTTTTTATCTTAGGATTATTTTTAAGCCATTGCTCCAATAGCTCGGAACCAAGAGTCCCTTCCATATTCCCTTCTTTATCAATATACAATTTATTACCTACTAAATCCGGTTCCACCGAATCCACCACAGTTATCAATACCGGTTCCTTATAGTTCTCCAATTGGCTAAGATAGCGGCTCATAAACTCGTGATCTTTAGCATCAAGGAAATTAAAATAATCGATATAGAAATCCATTCTACCCCCGCAAACCATTCCTTCCTCTTCGGCGACATCTAAAGTGAGATTTAACGAAAATCTGGCACCTTTTTCACTAGCCAGAACATTTAAAGCTTCTCGCCGGGCATCCGCTTCTCCACAGCCTCCGCCGATAGTTCCTACCATGGTGCCATCTGGAAAAACCAGCATTCTGGCTCCCACTTTACGGGGAGTGGAACCTATAGTATTGATTACTGTCACTAAGGCAACTTTGCCTTTTTGCTCTAAAGCAGTTTTAAATCCTTGAATAATTTCTTTTTCCATGTTTTCCTCCTAAATTACAAGTTTCTTATTAGCGGATTCTGTAAACTCCTAAGAATTTTCGCTGGCTTGCATCTCCCCATAGACATAATTTGTTATCCTTACCCTGAGCCTACTATGCTCTTTCTCCAAGATATTGACGCAAGCATAGTTCTGCGGAAAAGTAAACAGTTGATCTAAAGGTAGGTTAGCCAGAGAACATAGGATGACTTGAATCACTCCCCTATGGCTAACTATAGCAATATTTCCTGTAGCTCTATCAAGGCATTCATTGATATACGGCCAAACCCTTTCCTTTAAATCTGCAAAACTCTCTCCGCCAGGTGGACGATAGGATACTATGTTTGTACCTCTGTGGGCATATTCTTCTGGGTAATAAGTGCGGATTTCATCAAAACTTTTTCCTTCCCATTTTCCTAAATTGATTTCCCGCAACTCACTGCATCTTGAAATTTCTAACCTCTGGCTAAGGGCTAAAATTTGAGCGGTTTGTTCTGCTCGCAATAAATCGCTGCAAAATATTTGACTAAGTCTCTCATTTTGCAAGCCCTTCGCCAGTTTCTCAGCCTGCTGGATTCCTCTGGGACTTAACGGTAAATCTAATTGGCCAAGGTATATTTTCTTCTCTGGTAATACAGGTTCGGCATGTCGGATCAAAAAAATTTTTTGAGTCATCTCACTATATTTCTCCTGCTAGATCTTCAACCTTGCGTTGAAGAACTTCTTCGACCTTTGCTTTCAAAAAAATAGCCTGAGCAAATCTCTCTTCAATCACTGACCGGGGAATATCGGGATATCGCTCCTTAGCATAGGCCATCCGCTCCTCCAACGATACCAGTCGGTTTTCTTGCAC
>JAAYSI010000030.1 GCA_012524045.1 Peptococcaceae bacterium
AAAAAAGAAAGGGAGTAGTCGCAAATGAAAATTCTCGTGATTAACTGTGGTAGTTCATCACTCAAGTACCAACTTATGGATATGAACTCTCGAACCCCTTTGGCTAAAGGTTTGGTGGAAAGAATTGGTCTGCCGGGGGCAATACTTACTCATCGCCCAAAAGATGGTGAAAAAGAAGTAATTGTCGGGGATTTGCCTGATCATGTGGCTGCAATCGCTATGGTTTTGGATGCAATTGTAGATCCGGAATATGGCGTTCTTAAATCACTTGATGAGATTGATGCTGTAGGCCATAGAGTATTACACGGCGGAGAAAAAGTATCGGGCTCTGTGCTGATTGATGAGCAAGTGAAACAAGCTATTGAAGAATGCATAGAACTAGGCCCGCTGCACAATCCGGCGAATCTGGCAGGTATTTTGGCTTGTGAAAAAATTATGCCCAAAACCCCGCAAGTTGCGGTTTTTGATACAGCATTTCACCAGACCATGCCACCCGAAGCTTATCTTTATGGAATACCCTATGAATTCTATGAAAAATTTAAAATTCGGCGGTATGGTTTTCACGGTACTTCCCACAAGTATGTAAGTCAGCGGGCAGCAGCATTGTTGGGAAAAAGAATAGAAAAATTAAAACTTATCAGTTGTCATTTGGGAAATGGCTCGTCTATTACGGCTATTAAAGGTGGCAAGTCAGTCGAAACCTCAATGGGCTTTACCCCGCTTGAAGGCCTGATGATGGGAACAAGATCAGGCGATTTGGATCCTGCCATTGTATCTTTTATTATGAATAAAATGAGTTGGAGTGGGGATCAGGTTACCGAATTTTTGAATAAAAAATCCGGAGTTTTAGGTCTTTCAGGAGTGAGCAGTGATTTTAGAGATTTGGAAAACGCCGCGGAACAAGGTAATTATCGGGCTCAGCTGGCGATAGATGTCTTTGTGCACGATGTCAAAAAATATATTGGAGCTTATGCCGCAGTGCTCGACGGCGTAGATGCAATTATCTTTACTGCGGGCCTTGGAGAAAACTCACCGCTCATCCGGAAATCAATTTGTGACACACTTGGCTACCTTGGGGTTAGCCTTGATGAAGAAAAGAATTTAACCAGGGGCCAGGAAGTTGACGTTTCTAAATGGGGAGCAAGGTGTCGGGTGCTGGTAATTCCTACTAATGAAGAACTGATGATAGCTTTGGATACTGAGGAAATAGTAAACAATAAGAATAAAGCTTCTTAAAAGCTTTGTGCTTCCTGTAGCCTTTTGCCTAATCCCTTTCTTGACAAAGAAAAAGCTGATAACTATAATTACAGTTGTTGTGTATTGGGGTGAATCTTATGAGGATTAACGTAGCCCGGCTCAGGCATATTGAGGGGAGCTCTCAGGACTTTAGTTTTAGCGAGGTTTTTCCTTCTCTCGAAATAGGTGGCGAGGAGTATGTATTTGAAGAACCGGTTAATGTGAATTTAAACGTAATTAATACCGGCAAGTCACTTCTTGTTAGAGGAAATATTTCTTCTGTGTTAAAGGTGAACTGTTCGCGTTGCTTAAAGGAGATGGCTTATAAATTAAACCTTAAGTTTGACGATGAATGGATACCTAGCGAATATGCAAAACAGGGCGATGAAGATAACGCTTTAATATTCGATAATGATGAATTCTCGATTGATTCAAGGATCATTGAGCATATTTTAGTTAGCCTTCCTATGAGGTTTGTTTGTAGCGAAGAATGTAAAGGTTTATGTCCTGTTTGCGGTGTTGACAAAAATGAAAATAACTGCACGTGTTCTGATGAGGTAATCGATCCTCGTTTAGAAATACTATCTAAATGGAATAAGGGGGTGTAATATAATGGGTGTTCATCAAAATAGGCAATCTAAATCAAGAGTTCGCAGGCGTAGGGCAATGGATAAATTATCCACTCCTAATCTCGTAGAATGCCCCCAGTGCCATAAACAAAAACTCCAACATCATATTTGTCCGAGCTGCGGCTATTATAAGGGCAGAGAAGTCATCTCCATGGGAGAATAATATGTACTGCAAAGCAAAAGCTGTTGATTAATCCAACTCAACAGCTTTTTGTGTATATTTTTATTTTTTGAATGATGGAGGACAACAAGATGATTAGAATAGCTGTTGATGCTATGGGAGGAGACTACGCACCTGGCGAAATAGTTAAAGGTTGCTTGCAAGCTGCTGAGGTTTATCAAGATATCCATATCATCTTAGTGGGACAGGCGAGTAAAATTCAAGAGTGTCTTCTCGGAAGCGCTTTAAAGCCCAATATAGAAATTTATGAAGCCTCAGAAGTAGTTGAAATGCATGAACATCCTGCGGCTGCGGTTAAAAAGAAAAAAGATTCTTCAATTGTTGTTGCGACTCGCCTGGTAAAAGACGGGTACGCCGATGCGGTAGTTTCGGCAGGAAGTACCGGAGCCCAGATGGCTGCTGCTCTTTTTGGTCTAGGCCGGATAAAAGGGATTAACCGCCCGGCAATAGGGACGGTGCTCCCGACTTTGCAGCAGGGCAAATTATTATTGGATGTTGGCGCTAATCCGGATGCAAAAGCTGAAAATCTGCTGCAATATGCGATAATGGGTAAGATTTATGCTGAAATTATACTCGGTATAAGCAATCCCAGAGTTGCTTTGCTCAATATCGGTTCCGAAGAAGGAAAAGGTAATGAACTTGCTCAAGAGGCTTATGAACTTTTGAAAAACGCTCCTTTGAACTTCAGTGGAAATATCGAAGGAAGGGATATTCCATATGGTACGGCAGATGTGATAGTCTGTGATGCCTTTGTCGGTAATATTGTGCTTAAAACGATAGAAGGGATGGCTTCCTCATTATTTCACCAAATCAAAGAAAAAATAACAGCCAATAGCTTCCGAAAGTTAGGTGCTTTATTGATAAAACCAGGGCTGAAAGAGGTTGCTAGTAGCCTGGATTATGAGGTCTATGGCGGTGCACCTCTCTTAGGAGTAAATGGAACCAGTATTGTTTGCCACGGTTCTTCCAAAGAAAAAGCAATATTTAATGCTATTAGAGTCGCAAAAGAGTGTACAGAACAGAAAATCATTCAAAAAATAGCTGAAGAGCTAGAAAAAAGTAATGGGAATTAAGTATTGGGATTAAAAAGTTCCTTGCATTCTCCATAAATGCTGGTAAAATTCTGAATAAAAGGTTCAATTCCTTATAATAATATTATTAACTGAAGGAAGATAAAGGAAGAAACATTAAGCTTTACTCTGAGAGGGGGTGGCGTGATAATGGACGTATATGAAAAGGTTAAAGCTATTGTAGTTGACCAATTAGGAGTAGATGAGGAAGATATCACTCCTACCACATCTTTTCAAGCCCTGAATGCGGACTCTTTAGACATAGTTGAGCTGGTGATGGCTTTGGAAGAAGAATTCAACCTCGATATTGCTGATGAAGAGGTTGAAAACATTAAAACCATAGCTGATGTTGTTAAGTATGTGACCGAGAATCAATAATTCTAGGCCCCGTAAGGCATTACAGGGGACAGGAATGTCGCCGAATGCGGTGCGGGGCTTTAAGTTATCTTAATTTTAAATTGCTTAGGAAAAATTTTATTTAGAAATAACTAGAAAGGGAGATTTATGGCTAAAAAAAAGAATCGCTATTACTTAAAAAAGAAACCGAGAATTACTCAAGAAGACCAGGCTGAAGTCGTGAAATTTATTCAAAAATTAGGTTTGGAAAAATCCCACAATAATTTAATTCATACTGCTTTGACGCATCCTTCTTACACTTTTGAAAATCCGGGTGCTGGCTTGGAAAATAATCAAAGGTTGGAGTTTTTAGGGGATGCTGTTTTAGATTTTATTGTCGGTGAATATTTATATTTAACTTACCCCCAGAAACCCGAGGGGGAACTTACTAAGATGAGGGCGGCCGTGGTTAATGAAACTACGCTAGCCCGAAAGGGAATGGACATAGGCTTAGGCCAAGCACTTCTTCTCGGAAAAGGGGAACAGTTATCTGGAGGAAGAGCAAGGCCTTCTATTATTGCTGATGCACTGGAAGCAGTGATAGGGGCAATCTATTTGCAGTATGGTTTTGAAAGAGCCCGTAATTTCGTTCTTGACATGCTGATACCGGAAATAGAAGAACTCAATGATGGAAATTATGGCGATTTTAAAACTATGCTACAAGAAAAAGCTCAAAAGGTTGAATATGGCATCAGTTATAAAATATTGGAAGAGACAGGGCCAGATCACGATAAAGTTTTTACGGCTGGAGTTTATCTTCAGGGTGAGCTAAAAGGCAAAGGAATCGGTAAAACAAAAAAAGATGCCGAGCAGAATGCTGCCCGTTTAGCTTTGGAAAAATGGGAGGAGAAAAATACGTGACCTCAAAGAATGACGCATGCCTTTTTTTGAAAACAATCCAAATACAGGGATTTAAATCCTTTGCTGATAAGTTACGAATAGATTTACAACCCGGCTTGAGCGTTTTCATCGGTCCAAATGGTAGCGGTAAAAGCAATATCGCAGATGCTGTCCGCTGGGTTTTGGGTGAACAAAGTGCCAAAAGTCTAAGAGGAAATAAGATGGAAGATGTTATTTTTGCAGGGAGTTCAACCCGAAAACCGGTTGGAATGGCCGAGGTATCCCTAGTTTTTGATAATTCTACTGGAATTTTTCCTCTCGATTATGAGGAAGTGGTTATCACCCGAAGGGTTTTTCGAGATGGGGAAGGGCATTTTTATATAAATAAGACCCCCTGCAGATTAAGAGATATCCAAGAACTGCTGCTCGACACCGGTTCAGGGAAAGAAGGATTTTCCATAATTGGTCAGGGTAGGGTAGATGAAATTTTAAATCTAAAAGCCGAAGAACGCCGGCTTTTAATCGAGGAAGTTGCAGGAATAAGCAAATTCCGTTTGCGCAAAAAAGAAGCTTTAAAGAAATTAGAAGAGACAGACAACAATTTGAACCGGTTAAATGATATTATTTCCGAAGTTGAAGCGCAGTTAGAACCTCTGGCTAAACAAGCGGAGATAGCCAAGATTTTTCAAAGTTTGACAGAGGAATTGAAAAGAGCGGAGATAAACCAAATAGTTCTAAGTCTATTAGATCTTGAGTCTAAAATAAAGAATGACCATCAGCAGAAATTAGAATTAAGTAAGGCTTTAACGACCTTAAATACTGAAATTGCTCAGGGAGAAAGCAAAAGTTTAAAAAGTAAGGTAGAGCTTAACCGATTAGAACAAGAAATTCAGAACTTACAAGCGGAAACTTATGCTGACGAAAGTAAGGCAAAAGAATTAACTCATAATATAGCGCTTCTAGTGGAAAGGAAAAAACATAATAAAGATAAGTCTACCCAAATAGAGCAAGAGAAACATCTTGCCGAACATAAAATAGACGAATTTCAGGCAAAATTAGGCGAACTGCATCGAAAAGAAGAATTTTTACAAAGTTCTGTCCAGGATGCGCATTCATCCTTGGCCAAACTGGATAGTGATTTGCACAGCTTAAAAGCTCAAGCCAATGTTGACCATTTGGAAAAACTTAAAACAGAAATATTTGAAGAACTGACAAATAAAAGTAAGCTTTTGAATAATTTAGCTGAAATTGAAAACGAAAATGTGGCTTTGGAGCGGCAAAAAGAACAGCTTATCAAGGAAATAGAAACTAAAGAAGAACAAAAAAATGGATTAGAAAAAGCTTTACGCGAACAAGAAGATAAACAAAGCGATTATAAGAAAAAAGAATATCAACTAAGCCGGGATTTTGAGACTGTTCGACTTGAATTGCAACAACAAGAGAAGTTACTTTTGACTGTCGAAGAGCAAAAGAAAGTTTTGCAACGGAAAAATGATCAGGCTACTGCCCGTTTAAATGCCTTACAGAACCTTGAAGATAATCTAGAAGGATATCATCAAGGCGTTAGGGAGACTATTTTTGCTGCCCGTCAAGGTAAGGTTCAATGTAGCGGCCTTTACGGGACGGTGGCGGATAATATAGACGTTGACGCCAGATATGAATTGGCTGTAGAAACAGCGCTAGGCAACTCTCTCCAAAACATCATTCTCGAAACTACAGAAGACGGTAAAAAGTGCATAAATTATTTACGAAGGACTAATAAAGGCAGAGCGACTTTTTTACCCTTAGATGCTATCAAAGGTAGCAAAATATCTTTGAATCAATCGACTACGACTCATCAGGGTTTTCTAGGCTTAGCGGTAGATCTGATTCGGTTTGACGTTCGCTTTAAGAATATCATGGAGTCTTTGTTGGGCAGAGTAATTGTAGCGGATAATTTGGACTCAGCTATTGAATTGGCCCGGTTGAATAATTACCGCTACCGGGTTGTTACTCTTTTAGGCGATCAAGTAAATATTGGAGGGTCGTTGACCGGTGGTAGCACTAAGAGCCAAAAAAGCGGTTTGTTAAGCCGTTCCCGAGAGATTGAGCAGATTTCCCGTTTTCTAACTGACTTAAAAACCGAAGACGAAGCCCTTGAACAAAAAATTGCAAAAATCAAAAAGATCATAGCCCAGAAGACTACCGAGAAAGAAAGTTTAGAAAAAGGGTTAAAAGATCTTCAGGAAGCCCAAAGAATTTCCGTTTATGAACAAAAGCACTTGGCAGAAAGAGTACGCCAGTTGGAAGAATCTTTGCGTATTTTAAACTATGAACTAAATGACGTCCAAATAGCCCTTAAAGAGACAGTGCCAAAGATGGACGAACTAAAGAAGTCGCTAGAATTATCGGAACAAAAGGTTAATTATTTACGTTCTGAACAGGTTAAATTGGACAAACTGGTAAAAGAGAGTAATGTTCAGATTCAGGAACTCAGTGAAAAAATAACAAACGCTAAGATAGACCTAGCGCGACGGGAGCAGGAACTTCAACAAGTGCGGCAGCTTTGCCTGGAAAATGAAGAACAATTATTGCTAACTAAGGAATTAGTTAACCAAAAAGCTAAAGAAATAATGGACCTTGAAAAAGCCTACCATGACTTGGAAAAAGAACAGGGTGCTTTAGAAAAGTCTATTGAGGAGCTTAATCAAGGTTTAGACGACAAAAAATATGAGTTAACCCAATTACGTAAGGAAAAAGAAGTTCGGTCTGCTGAGGCCATTAGGCTTGAAGAATGTATTAATGACCTGCGGCAGCAAGCCCGGGAAAAAGAACAGCAACTTCATCAACTTGAGCTACGGACCACCCGTTGGCAAACCGAATGGGACTCAGGTTTAACTCGACTTCAAGAAGAGTACAGCTTGAGTTGGGAAAAAGCCAAAAGCTATCGCCCAGAAAGGAGCAAGGAAAGCCTTCAGCGCCAAGTTCAGACGTTAAAAGCTCAAATTGCTGAACTTGGTCCGGTGAACCATGCCGCCTTGGAGGAATACCCAGCTGCCTTAGAGCGCTATGAATTTTTAACTGCGCAGCGCAATGACTTGGTCGAAGCTAGTGACTCTTTGCTCGAATTAATACAAAGTCTTGACCGAAATATGGCCGAACGTTTTGCGGTCGGGTTTAAAGCTGTGAACAAAGCATTTCAAGAAGTGTTCCATGATCTTTTCCAAGGTGGCAGGGCTGAACTTGTTTTGGACGATCCTACCAACTTGTTGGAGACAGGGGTAAAAATAATAGCTCAGCCCCCTGGAAAAAAGGCGCAACTTCTATCGCTGCTTTCAGGCGGGGAGCGTGCTTTTACTGCTATAGCTCTACTTTTTGCCTTTTTAAAAGTAAAACCCAGCCCTTTCTGTCTTTTAGATGAAATTGAGGCGGCGCTGGATGAAGTTAATGTAAGGCGTTTTGTCCAGTATTTACGTAAACTTTCGACAAAGACTCAATTCATACTCATCTCCCACCGTCGCGGTACCATGGAAGCTGCCGATACTCTTTACGGGATAACTATGGAAGAATCAGGAGTATCAAAAATGTTAACTGTGGCTTTAACTGAGGAAGCAGGCTAAAATTGCACTTAACTGTCCGGACATTCGCTTGTTTGTCCGGACAGTTAAGGTATAATAGAAATTGGTAAAGTAAAACTCATGATTCTGTTAAAACTGATTTAAAATGTTCAAAGGAGATAAACAAAAGTGGCAGGATTTTTTAGTAAGCTTAAAGACAAATTGACCAAGACCCGTGAGGGCTTTGTAGATAAGGTTGAACAAATCTTTTCTCGAACCGGGAAAATCGATGAAGAATTATATGAAGAATTGGAAGATATTCTAATACAAGCCGATGTGGGAGTAAACACTTCATTGGAACTTGTCGAAAAACTCCGCCAAGCGGTTAAGGAAAGAAAACTTAGCGACCCGGAAATGCTACGGGAGGTAATGCAAGAACAAATCAGGGAAATTTTGGGAGAACAAAGCAGTTTAAATTTTGCGCCTAGTGGCCCCACTGTTTATTTAATTGTTGGAGTTAATGGAGTTGGCAAAACCACAACAATCGGCAAACTGGCCAAGAACCTTCAAAACCAGAACAAAAGTGTATTACTTGCAGCTGGGGATACTTTTAGGGCAGCAGCTATTGACCAATTGGAAATATGGGGTCAACGCGTAGGAGTGGATGTAATTAAGCAGGCTGAAGGCGCTGACCCGGCGGCAGTAGCTTTTGATGCCGTAAAAGCTGCTAAATCGCGCAAAATTGATGTCTTATTAATTGATACTGCTGGAAGATTGCACAATAAAATAAACCTTATGAAAGAATTAAGCAAAATCAAAAAAGTAATAGAGCGTGAAATAGAGGGAGCTCCTCATGAAGTATTACTTGTTTTAGACGCAACTACCGGCCAAAATGCTCTTCAGCAAGTAAAACTTTTCCAAGAAGCAGCAGATGTAACCGGTATTGTCTTGACTAAATTAGACGGGACAGCCAAGGGTGGCGTTATTCTGGGTATTCAAAACGAGTCTCAAATACCTGTGAAGTTAATTGGCGTTGGGGAAACTGCTGACGACTTGAAGCCTTTTGATCCTGAAGAGTTTGCCCAAGCCTTGTTTGCCCGCAATGAGGAGGGGTAAGCGATGGATTACGCATTAATCGGTGGAACCGGAGTTGAAAAACTCTGCTTAGCAGACCCTAGATCTATTAGTGTCAATACACCTTATGGTGAAGTTAATTTGGAAACAGCTAAAATTGAAGATGTAGAAATAGCTTTTTTGAGAAGACATGGGAAAAAACACAATGTTCCGCCTCATTTGATAAATTATAGAGCTAATATCTGGGCATTAAAAGAAATAGGGGTTAAAAAGATTATTGCGTCCGGAGCGGTTGGCTCTTTAACTTCAGAATTTGAGCCCGGTGATCTGGTGCTGGTAGAGCAATTTTTGGACTTTACCAAAAATCGGCCTCTGACTTTTTTTGACGGTAGCGATCAAGGCGTTCTTCATGTAGATGTGACCGATCCTTATTGTCCGGATTTAAGAAATAAAATTACTACAGCGGCTAAGCAATGCGAACTGAGCATTAAAGCCGGAGGGGTTTATGTTTGCACCGAAGGACCGCGTTTTGAAACACCTGCTGAAATAAATATGTTTAGAATTCTTGGTGGCCATTTGGTAGGGATGACAGGCGTACCCGAAGTAGTACTTGCCAGAGAGCTTGGAATTTGCTATGCCACAATAGCGCTAGTCACTAATCTAGCTGCAGGAATTTCTAAACAACCGTTGACACATGCTGAAGTTATAGCTACTATGAACATGATAAATGAAAAGTTTGCAACATTATTTAAAACTACTTGTAAATTATTAGACGATAAGCAAAACTGCTATTGCGCCAGCGGTAGCAAAGAAGTTGGTTTGTTTTAGAAAGGCGGAAAATAAAGTGAAAGCACTTGAATGGCAGGGTGATTGCCTGGTTATACTTGATCAGACCAAGTTACCGTTTGAAGAACATTATCGAAAATGTAAAAGCTATTTGGAAGTGGCTGAAGCTATCAAAAGAATGGAGGTAAGAGGAGCACCGGTAATCGGTGCTGCTGCAGCCTACGGTTATGCTTTAGGAGCCCTAAAATATGAAGGAAGTAAAGAAGATTTTTTGGAACA
>JAAYSI010000031.1 GCA_012524045.1 Peptococcaceae bacterium
CAGTATTTAATGGTTGGCTTTGGTTTGATAAAAGACCATATCATATGGAATGTCAGATGCAGTTATCTTTCGAAGATATGTTATATTCGTGGAATAAAATACATGAAGATAGACCTTGGTAATTTCTACTTGTAATTAGCATGTTATTTCCAAAAACCTCAAACATAAGGAGATAAAATGTCAAATATCATTGAGATAAAGGATTTTTCATCACCTGATTTGGATATCTTTGCTCGCTTGACGGAAAAGCAGTTGCGCAACCGGTTAGAGCCGGAGATGGGAATCTTTATTGCTGAGAGTACCAAGGTAATTGGACTTGCCCTGGACGCTGGCTGCGAGCCTATTTCCCTTTTGATGGAACGCAAATACATTGAAGGGAAGGCGCGCGATATAATCACCCGCTGCGGAGATATCCCCGTCTATACTGCCGATAGCAACCTGCTGGCAAGGCTGACTGGCTTTAGGCTGACCCGTGGTGTGCTGTGTGCCATGCGGCGTCCTCATCTACCCAGCGTTGAGGAGGCGTGTGCTGGTGCAAGTCGAGTGGCTGTGCTTGAAGGTATTGCGGACTCTACCAACGTCGGTGCCATTTTTCGCTCGGCTGCAGCATTAGGCATTGATGCCGTGCTGCTTACCCCCTCATGCTGTGATCCATTGTGTCGGCGTGCGGTGAGAGTGAGCATGGGAACTATCTTCCAAGTGCCATGGGCCCGTATCTCACAGTGGCCGCAGCCTGGCATGGAGAGTCTACGTAAGCTGGGCTTTAAGACTGTTGCTATGTCTTTAAGCTATAGCTCTGTCAGCATCGACGATCCGCAGCTCATGGCTCAGGAAAAGCTCGCTATCATACTGGGCACAGAAGGTGATGGACTGGCACCAAATACGGTTGCCCACTGTGATTACACCGCTCGCATCCCTATGTCCAATAAAGTGGATTCGCTGAATGTTGCTGCAGCAAGCGCAGTGGCTTTCTGGCAACTCAGAGCCCGGTAAACTGCTAAATTCTTATTGTACATCGTGAATTGCTAAACTGCGAACTAGTCGATTTGGGGTGTCTGGGGGCAGTCCTCCATGACACTCTGGTTTCGCGGGGCGGGAACCGGCGAGACGTTATATTAAATACCAGGCCATAGATTTTTGGAAGAAGATGTAAGCAGGTGATTGATTAAGCATAATATGTGGTATAATAATATGTAAGGAAAGTAAGGAATCTAAGGAATGGAGCGATTGTAATGGAGATTGCTAGAATAACATCAAAAGGACAGATCACAATACCAATAGGAATAAGGAAGAAGCTGAATTTAAAAGAAGGCGATAAAGTTATCTTTATTGAAGAGGGAGATAAGATAGTGTTTGCTAATTCCTCTATGATTGCTTTGAAAGAAATACAAGAAGGAATGCAAGGAATAGCTGAAAAGCAAGGCGTTTATTCTGAAGACGATGTAAATAACTTGGTTAAAGATATAAGAAAAGAGATTTGGGAGAAGAAATATGAGAATAATGACTGATACCAACGTGATTATTTCAGCTATTCTTTTTCCAAGATCTAAGCTTACTAAAGTATTTCAAAAAGTAACAGAGGATTACACTCTTGTACTTTGTTCACATATTATTGAAGAACTTCAAGAGCTTTTCAGGAGAAAATTTAGAGATAAAAGCCATTTGCTTGATAAGTTTTTGAGTAAGCTTGCTTTTGAATTAGTGTACACACCTGCTGATATTAATTCTGCAGACTATCCTTATAATAGAGATAAGGGGGATCTGCCGATTTTAGTATCAGCTTTATTATCGGATGTAGATATTATAATTACAGGGGATAAGGACTTTTTCGAAGTGGAAATTGATAAACCGGAAATTATTTCCCCTGGAGAGTATTTGGAAAAATATTAATTCAGTCGTTCTTTGGGGCGCATGGGACTTAATTATATGTGTAATATTAAGAGATTATTTGTTAGAGAGAAGATGTGATATTGGACATTGAGAACCATATTTTTTTCTTTGATGATATAAAAGAAACTAATGATGTTCATTTTGTTAATTTAGACCCACATAGTTTTTTCAGGTATAGTTCGTTTGGTTATACGTTTACAGCTAACGGTGATTATTTTAATTGGGAGGAAATAGATGAAGACCATAGGTTTAATCGGAGGAATGAGCTGGGAATCGTCAGCTGAATATTATCGCATTATTAATGAAGAAGCTAAGAAAAGGCTTGGAGGTTTACATTCGGCTAAATGTCTTCTCTATAGCATAGACTTCGAAGAAATTGAGATCTGCCAAAGAAACGGGGAATGGGAAAAGGCTGCTCAGATTTTAACAGATGCTGCCTATTGTCTTCAGTTAGCGGGTGTAGATTTTATCGTTATTTGTACCAATACTATGCATAAAGTCGTAAACGAGATTCAGGCAAACATTAATATTCCAATACTTCATATTGCAGATATTACAGCACAAAAGGTTTTATCTTGTGGAATTAAAACAGTTGGACTTTTGGGGACCAAATATACCATGGAACAAGATTTTTATAAGTCGCGTTTAGAGGAAAAGGGTATAAAAGTTTTGATTCCAAAGGAAAGCGATAGGGTAATAGTAAACACAGTAATTTATAATGAGCTTTGCCTAGGAAAGATTGTTGAGGAATCAAGAGTTAAATATAAGAGAATCATAGAGGACTTGATAGGACAAGGTGCAGAGGGAATCATTCTAGGGTGTACGGAAATTGGTCTCTTAGTTAAACCTGGAGATGCGACTGTTCCGCTATTTGATACAACTTTACTTCATGCATTAGGGGCAGTAGACTTCGCCTTAGAATAAAATAAATAATATTTTTTGTGTTAACAAATGGAGAGAGATAGGTTTTTCATGAAAACAAAACTGATGTTGTTAGTAGCCCTACTGTGGGGCCTGGTTCTGCTGGCGGGCTGTTCTAATAACCCTAAGCAAGTAGAAGAAACATGGGTATTAGAGCAGGAAAAAGTATTTACCTTCTCCGATGGTGAGAGCCTAAACCTGTGGCGAAAATATCATATTGTTGATGCTGTCTACAAGCTTTCGGATGGAACTACTCTACTGACCATCCAATCTCCAATTGGTCCTGACAATGTTTATGTTGGTGGGGTGGAGAGCTTCGCTGATTTGAATGAATCTGCCCAAATTGCCATTAGGGAATTTTATAAAGAGCAGGGCTTGCTCTATGACACTCAAACTGAACTGGAAAATGCCTATGAAGAGTATCTGATCTGTAGGGAAAGTGGGAAGGTATATCAGGAACGCTATATCAGTCAGGCCATTGTTCCCACAGCCTCTAATGATAATATTATCTGCTTTCTTACATCGGTGACTCTACCCGTGGATGGACGGATAGCGCAGGAGATTCGTCTAGGTGCGACCTTTGACCGAAAGACTGGTCAAGTGCTGAGTAACTGGGATTTGTTTACACTTCCTGAGGATGCAGCCCGACAATGGCTTTTGGATGCATTTGACGTTGCCCCTGCTTTGCGGGATGAAATGAAAGCTGCCTTAAGACCGGAATATATCGTCCTGTTTCCCCAAAATCTAGAAGTTACATTTCCTCGGGGAACCTTACTTAGCCAAGAGCATAGTTACATTGTTTCATTAGACTATGATGAACTCCGGGCAGTGTTTCAGACCTGGGCAATTCCCAAGACAGATAAAAGATAGGTTGAGTAGAATGGCTTGTCTTCCTGGCTTGTATTTATAGAAAGAACCATGGAGAAGAGGGGAAAGTCTTAAATGGTAATAGAAGAATTACGAGAACATATAAAAGGATATCTAAGGATAAACCCTAGGAGCATAGCGCCTGATTACAGGGCGATTGAAGAACAAGAGTGTGATGGATATACAAGAAGTTTAATATGCTACCCGGGTAGCGAAAATGATGAAATTCCAGCCTATTTATTAATACCAAATGGCGAAGGGGTTTTTCCTGCAGTTCAAATTCATCATCAGCATAACGGAGAAAGACATTTAGGTAAAAGCGAGGTTTGTGGACTTGCAGGCAATCCTTTACAGGCCTTTGGTGTGGAATTAGTCAAGAAAGGCTTAATTGTACTTGCCCCTGATTCAATATGTTTTGAAGACAGAAGACCAAATATGAAGGGAATAATTCCTGATGAAAAAAATGATTTCATCCAGCATTATAATGAAATGTGTTACCGAATTTTAAGGGGCAGTACTTTAATGAAAAAAGTTATTGATGATGCCAATATTGGGTTTAATTTATTAAAAAACCATCGGAAGGTAGATAAACACCGGATCGGAGTGTTAGGTCATTCCTATGGTGGGAATACAGTTATTTTTCAAATGGCTCTAAATGAAGAGATTGCATTTGGCTGTTCAAGTGGGGCCGCCTGTTCATATAAGCAGAAAATGCAAGCTGGAACTGGGATTGAAATGGCTGAAGTAATCCCCGGCTTTTACCCCAAATATGATATTCCAGATTTGATTAAGTGTATAGCACCGAGGCATATGTTATTAGTTTCGGCGACAGAGGATAGGTATTCCATCGATGCTGATGATGTAGAAGTACAAGCAAGAGAAGTATTTATCCAGTTGAATGCTGCCGATAAATTAGTGCATCAAAGATATAATGGTGGTCATCCATTAACCAAAGAGAGATTTGAGAATATTATTAACTGGGTCCTGCAAGTTGTTAATAAAATTTAAGACTCAGCACCCGGCTTGTCCGAGCCTAGCGGAAACACCCAGAAAGCCGATATTAAAAAAACCCAACTGGATGCACAGCAGGGTTTTAAGAGTTATTTTCTAATTTTCGTAACCAGGCCTTTATTTGCTTTTTGAAGTGTCGCTGGCGAAGTCTTGACAAGAGAGTTAGGAGAACCTCCGCCGGTAAACACAACGTCCATTTCCATTACCCTTGGATCTATAAGAAATTGTGCCGGATAACCAAATGAAGGGACTCCACCGCAAGGATATCCGGTTTTTTCTAGAATCTCTTCAGGGGTGGCAGTTCTAGGCGGAGCGATATTAAGTGCGTTACCTATTTTCTTGGTACTTGCCCGATCTGTACCTTTTACTATAGCTACAATGAGATTGCCATTATCATCAATCAGACAGACGTTTTTGACAAAATCATGCGGCGAAGAATTGGCTGCTTTGGTAGCTTCTTCTACGGAATGGCAAGATTCTTCAAATACTAAGTGTTCTGCATCCAGATTATTGCGATTTATATAACCTTTCAACTTAGACTCGAACTGGTTCATGTGGAATCTCCTAGTCATTTTATAATAACGTTATATATCACATAAATTACCAAAGGTCAATATTATTGTCCTAGGGTGGTTGACGTCCTATCATCTCCTGAATTTTGGGGCGCGAGGGGTGAAAACATATGATAAGTATGGAGAGATTATTGACAACAGAAAAAGAGAGTTTACTTGAACTCTCTAGAAATTTGGAAACAGAAGATATATCTCATTTGGTCGAATGGTTAACTGAAAAAGATGATAGATTAAGGTATAATTCCTTGCTCTTATTGGAACATCGTTCTGAAGAATATGATGATGTGTATCCTTATTGGGATATTTTTCGGGTTACGGTACGTCAATGTATACAGTCATTGGGTAAAATAGTTGCTTACAGGACAGATTTACATAATAAAATTGCAAATGAATTAATATCCATTGATATTATGAATATTAGACCATCAATGAGAAAACTAGTATTAATTGATATTCTGCATATTCTTGCGATAATTAAAAAACATCAGCCCTCAGAAAAAGTTGATACATATATTTTCAAAGCACTTACGGGCGGATTACTTGATAAGAAAGCGGTAAAGCAAATTGAATTGATGTTATGGGCCATATGAAGCACAGTGAGAATGCATATTGATATAGGCCAAACGAAATACTGCATTTATGAAAATGTTAGTCGGGACATTGTTTTCAAATAAATGTTGCAAAAGTTATTATCAGGGGTTTAGGAACCGCCTCGCTAGGCAATCTCTATGCTGATTCATTGGCACTGTCTTTCGCATTACAAACCGGCATATTTAACTCCAAGTAAGATTGCTCACTTGTACCAACTGTTTCGGTTACAATTAGCTTTCCGATTACATCTCCGGCTAAAGAGTAACCATTTTCTTTTAGATAGTCTAAGACAAACTGGATTGAAGACTTGGAGAAGCATTTATCACTTTCATTTACCAGCAATATGGTGGATAAATAAGTTTGGGATCTAATGTATTCAATAGTGTTATTTATTTTAAGATCCAATAACGGCAGTTCATTTTCCAAAACAGCTAACCCCCAGGTGTAGTTTAAAGAGTGTTCCTCAAAAATACTCTCTTTTTTTATCCTGATACACCGAAATGTATAAGGAAAACTGTTTACCCATTTGCTCACTTCGGCTTTTGAGGGGGTTTCAAGCAGCATCTGGCAATTTGTATGTTTTAAACGATAGATACCGGGCAAATATTTGATTCTAAATTGATATAAGTTGGATTTTATCTCACTGATTTCCTTTTGTATTTCAGTGATTTTGTTTAATAGGAACATATCCCTCCTAATTTTTTCTTCTAAATCCAGCCTGGTTTTTTCAATTTTCTGAACTATGTTTGGCAAAGATGAATTGTGGACTAAATCAGCAACGTCATTTAAATTTATTCGTAAGCTTTTGTACCATCTACTCAAAAGTACTTTTTTGGCGTCTAAATCATCAAAATAACGGTAGTTATTTTTTTTATTCTTTATGGGATCAATAATACCGCGTTTTTCATACAGCCTAAGGGTATCTACGGTTACTCCGAGAATTTCAGAGAATTTTCCAATCGTATATTTCATTCTCCATCATCCTCCGTATATATAGTACCATTAATTTCCCGGACAATGTATATAAATGTATATAAGAGGTAAACTTGGCTTATTTGTTAAAAAAAGGACAAATGTCCTTGACTCTGGTCCAGGACCAAGGTTTAAGATTAAAGTGGGAATAAAATAAATTTTCAGAAAAAGGGGAGGAAAACTAATGAGAAAATGGCCCATAGCTAGGAATGCAATCTCAATAATTCTTAGCATTTTGCTGGTGCTCACTATGACTGCTGGATGTTCTCAACCAGCATCTCAGGATTCACCGCCGCCAGCGCAGGATTCACCATCGGCAGCCTCAGAACAATTAGAGGCTGATGTTGTGGTCGTTGGAGCGGGCGCTTCGGGTGTGTCAGCAGCAGTTGCAGCTGCAGATAAGGGTGCCAAGGTTATTTTGCTTGAAAAAACAGGGATCATTGGTGGAGCAAGCAATCTTTCTTGGGCAGGTAAATTTCTTAACTCAACTGTCGCTGTGGAGAACGGAATGGTAACTGACTTGGAGCAATATATTGACGATTGGATTGTATTTAACCACTGGAGAGTAGATGCGGCAGTCCTCAGACAGTACGTTACGAATTCAGGGGAGACTTATACTTGGTTGACCGAAAAAGGGTATCCGACAAACTTCTTCAATTTCGGTGGCAACCCGATGCATCTTCTTCCTGATTATGGGGAACGCCCAGGCCTGCTGAAAAAAATGCTGGCCGACTCAGTTGAGAAAAATGGCGGTCAGGTCCTTACAGAAACCACAGGAACCAAGCTATTGACCAATGATCAAGGTGAAGTCACGGGCGTACTAGCTACTAAGAAAGACGGGACTACTCTGGAAATAAGGGCTAAAGCTGTCGTGTTGGCCACAGGTGGCTATGGCGGAGATAGAGAGATGGTTAAAGAAGTAGCCGGATATGATCCAGTGCCTGGTGGGCTTTCCCAGAATATTGGTGAAGGTGAAAAAATGGCTTGGGAGATCGGCGCTGAAAAACCCATAAACCTTGGAATTCAGATGTATCATCAGACAGTAACCCCGTCTACAAGTAAACTGAAAGAAGAATATAGTCCTGATAAGGCGAGCTATCCATTAATGTTGAGCTATCTTCCTTCTTTTATGAATCTTAGCGCCAACGGGGCAAGATTCAGAGATGAATCAGCGGTTTTAGTTCCCAATGCTGCTGCAAACACCGCTATTTATCAAGGTTCGATCTTCTATACACTTGTATCCAAATCTCAGATTGAGACTTTAATGAAGGAAGGTATGCAAGCCTTTAATACTCCTCGTCTGCCAGCGATGCCTCCGGAATTCTATCTCGATTGGCAAGATAAATTCACTTTAGACAACCCGTGGGAAGATCTTGATAAAGTCTTAGATTCAATGGTTGCCAATGGACACGGCTACAAAGGAGAAACCCTTGAAGAACTGGCAGCAAATGCAGGAATGGATTTAGCTACTCTGACTGAAACCTTTAATAATTATGAAAAGGCCTGTCAAACCGGAAAAGATGAAGATTTCGGCAAAGACGCTTCCTTGCTGATTCCTTATGGAGAAGGCCCATATTATGTAGTTATTGCCGAGATTAACAACTTGGGCTCTGTTGGCGGTTTAACTATCAACAAGAAATTCCAAGTATTGAATGAGCAAAAAGTTCCGATCAAAGGGCTCTATGCTGTAGGATTAATTTCTCAAGGCGTTCTGTTCAGCGATGCTTATGTAGGTGACGGTGACGGCATAGGTTTTGCGTTTACTTCAGGGCGTTTGGGCGGAGAATTTGCTGCCGGTGAAGCTCTAGGAAATTAAGACAAGCAAGCTTATTCTTTTAACATGGTTGGCTTAAAATGAGAACTAGGCTGGGTTTAGCAAAAGGTGATGTCTTCCTAGTCGCCGTGATAGGAATCATCATCGGGATCCTTCTTTTGTGGGGCGGTGTTGCCGTCGAAGGCAAACAAGGAGATAGCGGAGCAGATCTTTGCGCGTATGTCGTAGTCGATGGCAAGATTAAAAAGGTAATCGAATTAAGCGAGCTCCAGGGTACCCAAAACATAAAATTAGACGATGTCAATATGACGATACAGGCTAAACAAGGCAAGATAAGGGTTAAAAGCTCGGATTGCCCGGATAAGATTTGTGTGCAAGCCGGCTGGTTAACTGAGCCGGAAGACATAGCCATTTGCATGCCGAATAAAACCTTTGTCGCTGTTAAAGAAATAAATAATGAAG
>JAAYSI010000032.1 GCA_012524045.1 Peptococcaceae bacterium
AAATTACATCTTCCAAATCAGCAAAGGCATATACCCATTCCTGTTCAGAAGCAGATTTCGTCGAATATCTACACTTTCTCTTGTCCTCCATACCGGTATGGACAATATGATTTATTTCTGTATCAATGTGATCATCCTGTTTGATAACGGTGATCACGAATTCGTCCTCTGAAGCAACTGTTGCCTGCACCCAAAAAGGCTGATCCAGGTTAAAATCGACTTCTTCTCTTGCCCTAGAGATTACTTCCCAAAAGAACTGCTCCGTTCTACTGGAACGTTGGAAGAAATCAACCAGCGAGATATTGCGATCTGCAAGCTCGGTAAAGGAGATAAAGATACGAACCGTATTCTCATTAACCTTTAGAATGCGCATTACATTCCACTCTCCTTTCCCTTAACCAACGGTTAAGATTAGAAGTATTTTTAATTTAAATAAAGGTTTTTATTATTTATATTATAGCATAGTTAGTCAATATTCTGATCCCATAATATTCCACATTATTGACATTTTCATTATATGCTATTCATCGGCAGCCTGTTTAATACTGTGCAGCTATATACTTCTTTTCTTGCAGGAAGATACTTTATAATTATCAGATCATCCTGTTGCAGCAAATTATAAAGCTTACTGTCAATTGAAACCGTCAGCATTTCTTCACCGCTATTTAGGGTTAACAGATAGCGCTGATCGGCCGCTTTGGGATCTGGCATTAATTCCAGTGAGGCAACTGTGCCTTTAGCTTGCGACGGGGGGTTTAGCCAATCGCCGTAACTTATTATAAACATATTTGTATAAATAAGCAAAATAATTAGGGTTAAAATTATTCTGCCGGCTAGTCTAATTTTTTTGTTATGAGCTTTCCTCTTATAATAGAGACGAAAAACTTGGTAAAGCCTTACCAAGAAAAAAAGATATATAAGAAAAAGACCGCCTAAAGCAGGCCAGCTTATTTGAAGCAAATAATTATAATAATCAAGATTGGTAATAGTCGATTCTATTCCAAGCATAAGCATTTTCTATAAAGATATACCTATTAATCCAAAAGCTCAGAAATATGTTCGATTTCTTCTTTTTCCAAGATGCTTTGCGGATTTAACTGGATAATCATCCTATCCGTTAGGTTTACTATTCCTTCAATTACCGCTGTATTGCCAAACAAAGGCGGAGGGGACAGCTTTTCTATGGTTTTTACTTCTCTTACATCTTCCACTGCAAAGGCTACCACACCCCCGTCCAGCTTGCTAATAATCGCATATTCCGCTTCTTGAGCATGTTTAAGACCGAGCCGAGTATGCAGATTAATCAGAGGAATAGCCTGCCCTCTGATATTGATCAAGCCTTTAATATAAGCCGGTGCGTTCGGCAGGGGATGAATCTCTGTCAGACGAGTTATTTCCTGAACTCCGTCTATTCGAAAACCATATTCCTCACTGCCTAAGGTAAAAATCACTGCCTGAAAAGCCATTGTACCACCTCAATTTAAACTTTAGCTATTTCGTTAACGGCTTTTTGCAGAAGGCTATCGTTGGTCTGAATAACTTTTTGGTTTGCTGAATAAGCACGCACTACCTCCAGCATCTTAACCATCTGTTCGTTGAGATCAACATTTGACTCTTCCACAAAACCTTGTTCAATCTGGATATTTTCAGCCGGCAGCAAAACCGCTTGGGCATCTGTCCGGTATAAAGTAGTTAGCCCATCCCGTTGCAAGCTTTCAGCCGGTATATCAACTATCATTAATCTATCCAAAATTTGATTAGTCTGTTTATCTCTAATGGTGCCGTCAGCTTCAACCTTAAAATCTTCGGGTAGAGGACCAATTGGTCCGTTTAAACCCAAAACAAGATTACCACCGGCTGTGCGTAAAAAACCGGAAGGATCGAGTTGAAAATGCCCATTGCGGGTATATCTTTCTCCTTGCACTGTTTCGATTGCAAAATATCCTTCACCGGTCAAAGCTAAATCAGTTCTATTCCCTGTTTCGCGAAGATTACCCATTGTTTGTTTATATAACATCCTGTCCGCATACACTCCGGTCCCCATGATTCCAAGCTGAGCCACTTCAGGCTGCCCGGTATTCTGCTCTTTAGCCAGTCTATTAACCAACAAGCGGGGAAAAGAAACCACGCGCTCACCGGCTTGTCTATAACCCGGCGTATGGATGTTTTCCAGGTTCTGATCTATGGTAGTGCTTCTTTTTTCATTCAGAAGCATTCCGGAAGCTGCCGTATATAATCCGCGAATCACAACTTACACCATCCTGTCTGGGAATTTAATAATTCCAATTTATTAATTGTTCTGGATTACTTGCTTATACATATTTAAATGGGAGGTATAAGCTCCGGCCAATGCATTGTAATGCAAGGTGTTTTGAGCAAGTCTGGTCATTTCCAGATCAATGTCGACATTATTGCCGTCATTGCGCATCGTAGTAGTATTATCTATTTGCACAAACTGATTGCTAAGGACTAGCCCTGGTAAATGTCTGTCCGAAGTACGCTTTAGTTCCAAACCGCCCGTTTCACCGGTCATGGCGGAACGCAATATTTGTTCAAAATTAACATCGGAACGCTTAAAATTTGGCGTGTCGATATTGGCTATATTATCAGCCAAAACTTTATGGCGAAGATCGAGCCCGCGCAGGCCGCCCTCGAGCAAGCTAAAAATCTTCGAATCCATCCACCCGGCCATTTACTATCCCCTCATTCTTATAGCTTCCACAATCATCTGATCTTGGTTCTGAGTAACTCTAGCTTCAATTTGATAAGCCCTTTGGGCTTGGAGCAAATTAGTCATGGAGTTAAGCAAATCTGTATTGGATTTTTCCAACATCGAACTGCGGATAATCCCAAATTCAGCGGTTCCCGGCGTTCCTTCAATGGCTTCACCGGAGGCAGCCGTAGCCCTGTACAAATTATTACCGATCTGTTCCAGCCCATCCGGATTGTTAAATCTAAACAAAGGTATGGTGCCAATTTCCACAAGATTGCTATCTCCGTCTACCTCTTCTTCACCAAAGAAAAAATCATCAAAGGAAAAATCAAAATCATCGAAGAAGGAATCATCCTCAGAGCTGTCACTTTCCGCAATGGCTTCTCCATGGATTATTCCATTAGAATCTATATTTATCTTTGCAATATTTGACGGTATTACTATCTCCGGTTCAATTTTCATCCCTAAATTATTAACCAGATTTCGTTCGCTATCTAAACTGAAGATGCCTGCCCTGGTGTAAGCTACTTGTCCGTCCGGAGTCCTTACTTGGAAAAAGCCTTCTCCCTGGATAGCCAAATCGAGCGGATTTCCGGTTTCATTCAAAGAACCTTGGCTAAAATCAATTCTACGGCCGACATATAAATTGGGATTGGCCACCGGCTCAAGCTGAGCCGGCAGCCCACCGTAAAAAGCTATGGTATTACTTCTATCCTGGGCATCATAGCTTTCTTCCAAGGATAGAAGATATTTTTTAAAGCCCGTAGTCTGAGTATTAGCCAAATTATTAGATATGATATCCAGACGATTTTGGATGGTTTTAAAATACTCAGCAGATAACTTCATTTTAGGACTTTCTCCTTGCTTATCCGTTAATTATTCTTTATTTTTTGCTAAAATCCTGCTAATAGAGCCAAAGTAACGACTAGTTGCGTTTTAAGTCTATCAGTTCTTGCAGCATTGTATCGGAAACTGTGATAACCCGCGAATTTGCCTGGAAGCCGCGCTGGGTTACAATCATATCGGTAAACTCCTGCGATAGATCAACATTGGACATTTCTAAATAGTTAGGGATGATGAGCCCCCTCCCGTCCATTCCCGGATGACCTATGCTTGGCTCACCGGAGTTATTGCTTGCGGTATAATAGTTATTACCTTGCGAGATTAAGCCCGCTTGGTTCGGGAAGGTTGCTATAGCGATTTTAAACATCGGTACGGTTACCGAATTTATCCCATCGGAATAGATCCCAGTTATTACCCCATCCTGGCTAATACTAAAGCTGTTCAAAGTATATCCTTCAAGATTAGGATCGCTGGAATCTAGAGGATCACCTAAGGTGAATTGTATATCGCCGGGAAGTGTACCAGGGGCACCCCAGGGGTCATCAGCAGGCTCAATAGTCGGCGGAGTGGTTGAAGTATCTATGTTGTCAATGATGTAAGCATACCCTTGAACCTTAGAGCCGGTCCCCACATCAATCAAATTGCCGTCTTTATCAAAATCAAAATTACCAACCCTGGTGTAGACATTACCGGCTGAACTTTGAAGAATAAACATTCCTTCTCCCTGAATCATCATATCAGTCTTTTTGCCAGTGTACTGGGAGCTGCCTTGCCCTATAATTCTATCTACGGAGTTGAGAATGGTACCCAGACCAATCGATATACCGTTAATCCCTCCGGTTGTATCAGTCGGGGCGGAAGCTCCGCGAATTTCCTGCCCTAACATGGTAGCAAAGCTGGTCCGCTCTCTTTTATAACCTGCCGTATTGACATTGGCAATATTGTTACCAATTACATCCATACTAATTTGGTGGTTTTTCAGCCCGGTAATGGCTGAATATAAGGAACGCATCATAAGGCTTATCCTCCTATCGTTTTTCTATCGTTTATAACACCTTAAATATCTTCGTTATTTCCTTGTAATATCCAAAATAACTCATTAAAACTTAGCACCCTTAGAGCCA
>JAAYSI010000033.1 GCA_012524045.1 Peptococcaceae bacterium
AGTTTACTTACTTTCCTGTGGTTTAGTATTTTTGGCGGAACGGGGCTATATTTAGAGCTTGAAGCCGGAGCGGGCCTTGCAGAAAAAGCTGCCACTGATTTTCCGACTGCTCTCTATCTAATGTTTGATTACCTGCCTTTTAGCAACTTTCTATCCTTTGTTGCTTTGATTCTTCTCTTTATCTTCTTTATCACTTCAGCAGATTCAGCTACTTTTGTCTTAGGAATGATGACTTCCGAAGGTAATTTAACGCCTCCCACTTCTAAGAAAGTTGCTTGGGGTTTAACCCAATCCTTCTTAGCAGTTGCTCTTTTGTTCTCCGGTGGACTGGCAGCTCTGCAACAAACGTCGATTGCCGTAGCTCTTCCTTTTACTATTATTATGTTATTTATGTGTTATACTCTGCTGAAAGCTTTATGCCAAGAAAAAATCCCCCGCTAACTATTTTGTATTTTTACAGTGCGCCCTCTAATAAGGCTCTCACATAATTTGGGAGGGCAAAACTTCCCTTATGAATATCCGTATTATAATATTTTGTCCTCAGATCTAACTCGTTCCAAGCCTGCTCATCTAAATCCCTCAGAGGGTCATACTTTTTAGACGCAAAGCCAAAGAGCCAATGACCGGACGGATAGGTAGGAATATGGGCTTGATATACCTTACAAATAGGGAAGAATTCCTTAATCCTTTTATGGGCTCTTTGCATGGCCTGTGCATAGGATTCATAATAAGGACTTTCGTGCTGATTAACCAAAATGCCGTCCTCTTTCAATGCTTTATAACAGTTTCCGTAAAATTCTCTGGTAAATAAACCTTCACCCGGACCGAAGGGATCAGTGGAATCAACAATAATTAAATCGTAGGTATTTTCTTTAGAACGAACGAACTTTAACCCGTCCTCATAATAAATCCGGACCCGTGGATCGTCCAATTTACAAGCAGTCTGCGGAAGATACTTCCTGCAGACCTCAACTACCATTTTATCAATCTCCACCATATCAATTTTTTCAACCGTGGCATAACGGGTTAATTCTCTGACCGTACCTCCATCCCCGGCACCTATTACCAAAACATTTTTCACCGAAGGGTTAGTCGCCATAGGAACATGAACTATCATATCATGATAGATAAATTCGTCTTTTTCCGTAACCATCATTAAACCGTCCAAGGTCAAAAAAGTGCCGAATTCTTTGGCTTTAAAAACATCAATTCTCTGAAATTCACTCTGACCGGTAAAAAGATGTTCATCTACCCGAATAGAAAAGCGTACATTGCCCGTATGCTGTTCTGTATACCATAATTCCATTTATTTCTCCACCACCTTTATATTCTCAATAGCCATATCCTCAGTACCCGTTAAAAAGCAGCCCTTTTCTTTAGCATAGTAAATATACTCGATAATTTCTTCTGTTATACATTCACCAGGAGCTAAAACCGGAATTCCCGGCGGATACGCCATTACATACTCCCCGCTGATACAGCCGGCACTATCTTTAATCGGAACGATATGCTTTTCGGCATAAAAAGCTTGTTGAGGGGGCATAGCTACCTGAGGATTGATATATTCATGCTCGAACATACCTGTTTTATCCCGCATATAAAGCCTCTTAATTTCAGAAAGGGAAGATACTAAACGCTCCAAAGTAAGAGCTCGGTCTCCAACGGAAATAATGGCTAAGATATTACCGATATCGCCAAACTCGATTTGAATATCATAATCATCGCGCAGAATATCATAAACCTCTATTCCGGCTAAACCTATTTCCCTGGTATGAACAGAAAGCTTGGTACTATCAAAATCGAAAAAGGAGTCTCCGTTAATTAATTCCCGGCCAAAGGCATAATAGCCGCCTATTTTATTAATTTCCTCCCGAGCATAAGCTGCGAGCGCAGTTACTTTAGCAAAAATATTTTTACCATCTAGAGCCAGATTTCTTCTGGCTATGTCCAGTGAAGCCAAAAGTAAGTAAGATGCACTGGTAGTCTGGGTTAGATTTAAAATCTGACGGACATAACCTTTTTGCACGCTTTTGTTGATTAACAGCAAAGAGCTTTGGGTTAAGCTCCCGCCAGTTTTGTGCATGCTGACAGCTGCCATGTCAGCTCCGGCTTGCATAGCATTAAGAGGCATATTCTCGCCAAAATAAAAATGGGTTCCATGAGCCTCGTCAACCAGGACATACATATTATGCCTATGGGCCAGCTCAGTAATAGCTTGCAAATCGGAACAGACTCCATAGTAGGTAGGGTTATTAACAAAAATTGCTTTGGCTTCAGGATGGTCTTTGATTGTTTTTTCCACATCGCGAATAGACATCCCCAACGGAATCCCGAGTTTTTTATTAATACCCGGGTTTACATAGACAGGAATAGCACCACAAAGGATAAGGGCATTAAGAGCACTTTTGTGAACATTACGCGGCATGATAATTTTGTCGCCCTTTTTACATACACTTAAAATCATGGTCTGCACCGCTTGGGTCGTACCGTTCACAATAAAAAAACCGTGGTCGGCTCCAAAAGCGTCGGCGAGCAGTTCCTCGGCCTCTTTAATTACTGAGACCGGATGTCCTAAATTATCAAGCGGTCTCATAGAATTGACATCGACAGCCAAGCACTTTTCCCCTAAGAATTCCCTAAGTTCCGGGCTCCCACGACCTTGTTTATGTCCAGGTACGTCAAACGGCACAATCCGCCCAGCCTTATATTTAAGTAAAGCTTCATAAATAGGGGCTTTCTGCTGGCGTAGGGGATTCACATCTACCACCGCCCTATTAAGCACTCATATTTTAAAGGGACTTAATCCCTATAATAAAAGTAATATAGTTGACATTTTTACCAATGTCAACCATAACTGCAGCTTGTGCTTATTTATAGCCGGTAAAAATAGATTTTAGAGTTTTAAATCCTTGAGTAAACACAAAATAAAGATGGCCGGCCACTAATATCGCATTACCGAGGGCTACTAAAAAGTGCAACTGGCGTAGGTAGTTTAAGCCTTTGGCAATTTTAGTGGTCTTTTGCCAGGAATCTTGAAAATATAAGGCTAGACCGGTTAAAATCTGCAGCGGTAAAAGCAAAACAAAGCCGGTAAACAACAGTTTTTGCCCCGGGTTATACTTTGGAAACTGCGGTTTTTTAGAATTTAAAAACAGTTCGTACCTGACAAATCGAGGTAAGTTTTGAATAGTTTGGCGGTTAGGCAAAATTTCTTTATAATTCTTCTTTTGGAAAGCATAGTAAACTCTGGCCAAGAAGGCAAAAATCAATGTAAACTGCGCAATAAAATGAGCCTTTTGCGCCGAATTCATATTTCTAAAGCCATAAATTTTAGCCGGTCGATTGATGTAAAAGCCACTCCATATGCAAGTCAGAACTGACGGAGCATATAACCAATGCAGCACCCTGGCCACCAAAGAATGGCGGGGTTTTTTTCTTTTTAGCTTTAAAGTAAGATCCATCCGGAAGCCTCCTAAGGTAGAATGGTTAAATTTTGGGTTGAAGACCCCGGGTAAATCACGTGAGCCGAACAAGACGAACAAACATCGAAGGCTCGAATTACACGTCCTATTTCTATTGGTTGGTTTTCGTCCTCTACCGGAGTCCCAATCAAGGCTTCTTCCACCGGCCCTTTTTGTCCGGTATTATCCCGTGGGGAAAAGTTCCAGGCTGTCGGGGTAATTATTTGGTAATGGGCGATACGGCCATTTTTCATCCGTAGCCAATGACCCAACGGTCCGCGCATAGCACCGGTTAAGCCAATCCCCTCGGCCTGTTTGGGCACCTCAAAAGGGGTCAGTATTGGTTTGTCCGGTTCTAATCTCACTAACCAGCTTTCCATCAAATCTCCAATAATTTTTGCCTCTAGTGCTCTGGCTACAATTCGATCCATAGTTGATATCCCTGCCCGGTAATCCCCTCTAATCCATAGTCTGGCCAACGGCCCGCCCTCCATTGGCAAACCGTTATAGCGAGGAGCTTTGATCCAAGAATAAGCCCCTTCTTTGGCTCGGTTAATTATAGTCTGACCAAGCGTCGGATGCTGCGCTTCGGCTTCCTCGGAATACCAAGAATGACTTAAATGTTCTTTGATTACGCCCAAATCAACTGCCTGTAGCCGTCCATCGATTACCGCCGCACCGGGAAAATGCCTTTGGGTATCTTTTTCATCCTTAGGGAAAAGGCCATATTCCAACAAATTAATTCTGCGATGCCCAATTCTATAATAATCACTGTAAACTTCAGCCAGAATATCTACGTCCGGAAGCATAATATTACGCACAAAGTGGTTTATTTTTTCCAATTTAGATTTGAAATTCATCACTACGTCCGCTGCCGGAGGGACTGTACTTCCCCCAGCCAAAATTCCATGGGGAAAGGGAGCCTTGCCTCCAAGTAAAGCCACCATTTCATGGGCTTGCCTACTAATCTCTATGGATTGAAACAAATGCTCAAGCAACATATCGTTTGTTTTTTGCGAGAACCTTTTATCGACAGTATAGCTTCCAGTAAAAGGTCCTTTTTGCGGTAGTTTAAGATAATCAACGAAGGAGAATAAATATATGTGTCGGATATGATTTTGCAGGAAATCCGCGCCCATTATTAAATTGCGTAATAAATTGCCATTTGCCGGAGGGCGGATCCCCGCAGCGTTTTCCAACGCATAGGAAGCTGCTGTACCGTGGACCGACGAGCAGATTCCGCAAATCCTTTCAGTCAGATAACTGGCATCTCTCGGATCTCGTCCCTGAAGGATCAGCTCAAACCCGCGGAAAAAGGTTCCACTGCAACTAGCCTCTATTACTTTTTTATTCTCAACTGTTACCTCGACCATACAAGAGTTATTAGCTCGAGTGAAAGGTCCCAGAACAATTTTTTTCACTATCCTTACCTCTGAAACTAATTTAATCGCAAAACTATCTAAACTTTTTTAAAATTTCTTGCGCAAGATTTTCTTCTTTAATAATCTCTTACGGCGACTGCTGGCCAAATCCCGCTTATAATTTCCGGCTAGACGACCGGTCACAATGTTTGCAGCCAGATGGGAACCAATACCCAAAGCAGTAAAAAGACCTGCCCATCTACCCACCTGATTGGCCTGCATCCTTATACCCGGTAGTTCAACATCGGGCAAATGTTCAAAAAATGGCATATCTCCGTCGGGAAACTCCGGACTGGTACACCCGATACAGGGGGTATTGGCTTTGACCGGCCAGCTCACATGTTCAGTATTCCATTGGCGCGAAGGGCAATCAGCATAAGTCGTCGGCCCTTTGCAGCCTAGTTTGTACATACACCAAGGCTCGCCAGGATTTTCAGCAAAAACACCATTATCAAAATGTGCCCGACGCTGGCACTGATCATGGATAGTTTGACCATAAAATAATCTTGGGCGGTTTAAACTGTCCAATTCCGGCACACCGTACAGAATTAAATGATTTATTGTGCCCATCAGCCATTCCGGATTAATCGGACAACCGGGAACATTGATGACCGTTCGTTCCCGGAGTATTGCTTGCAGCGGCACAGAGCCTGTGGGGTTCGGGGCAGCTGCATAGGGCCCACCAAAAGCAGCACAGGTCCCAGCAGCTATGATATGACCAGCCTTAGCCCCTAATTCGCGCACAGCCTGAAGGGCTGTCCAATATTCGCTATTTTTAATACCAATAACCGAACAGAATTCGTAAGAGTTAGTAGGAATAGTTCCTTCGACAATCAGAATATATCGGCCTGGCAAATCAGCTAAAGTCGAATCTAAAATCTCTATGTTTTGGGGCCCTTGTGATACTCCGAGCAAATAGTCATAACGTAAATCTACATAATCATTGACCCAGGTTTGATAGCCAGGGTTATTATTGTTAAGAAAAGACAGAAGATCTCCGGCACAAGTGTTAGTTCCGAGCCAGAGAACAACGGGCTTTGTTTTCGACTCTGGCCCATCCAAGCCCATCCTACCGCCTCCTTTTGTTAGTCAGTTGCTGAATAAACATAGTATTTTCCAAAAGCTGTAGATTTATCCGTTCGCTAGAAAAAGCTGTCGGTAAAGGACCTTTTTTAATATAAAAAATTGGCTCGGAATGAGCCAATTTCTATCATTTATTTTGCTTGTTCTAAGGCACTGTTTACTGCCTCCATAATTGCTCTGGATGTCTCGGAAGCTCCTCCCACTCCATCAACTTCTGTCGATTGGGCCTCGACAATTCTGGGCGGGACTTCTTCTATTGCAATTGTCCCAATGCCAGGAGATTCATTATGGGAGACTACCGCAACTTCTGAAATCTCGCCACCAACTACTTTCACCGATACTTTCAGATCGTCTCCATGTACTCCTTTGGCAACACCCTCATAGGTACCGTCTTTATAACCATCCTTCCCTGCTGACGTATTGGCCGAAGAACCGCAAGCCGCCAACATAACAATAAGGGTTAATATAGATACCAATAATATAAGCCGCTTGAATTTTCTGCTGCTCATTTCTCTCCTCCTCACTATCCTTTTGGATATTTATCCCTGTATATACGATTATAAGAATTTGTCTAAAATATTCAACAAAAATTAAAAATTTATTTAAGATGCTCCGCAAAAACATCTTTAAGGTCATCCTGGGGATTTTCGCCAAACAGCTTCACACCTGAGCGATAAGCGGCTCGGCAGATGACATGGGCCCCGAGCGGAGCGGTTACAAATACAAAGAAAATACCCAATAACAGCCGAATACTGATAAAACTTTCAACAATTATGTAATAGAGGAAAGCTCCAACCAACACCAAAAGAACACCCAAAGCAGAGCTTTTGGCAGCCGCGTGCGTCCTAGTGTAAACATCAGGGAAGCGCAAAGTACCGATAGCGCTTATAAAAGTCACTGTGCTGCCAAGTAAAATGAGAATTGCAGCTATTATTTCACCTATTGTCGTCATAATCAATCACAATACCCCTCTCAATAAATCTGGAATAAGCTACCGTCCCAATAAAGGAAAGCATCCCAAACAATAAAACAGCCCCCATAAAAGCCCGGGTTTTTAACAGTATGGATAATAAGGCCATAATAGACAAAAGATTTATTCCAATTGTATCCATAGCAATAATTCTATCCGGTGCCGTGGGGCCCTTAATTACCCGGATTAAAAGCAGCAGCACGGAAACAGAAAAGATAGACAGAGCTATTAGCAAAACAACTTTAAGCATTCCGGGTCACCTCCATAATTGCTTCCTCTAGAGCATAAATAGTTTTTATTACCGTATTTTTGACATCAACCAAATCCATAGCGTGGATATAAAGAACCTTGCCGTCGGGAGAAACTTCCAGAACCACCGAACCCGGCGTTAAGGTTATTAGCAACGAGAGCATGGTGATCTCGATTGCTCCTCTTAATCTCGTATTCAGCGCAAAGATACCCGGTTCAAAGTCCATCTTAGGCTTAAGCACAAACCTTAGGACGAAAATCGCGGAAGAAAGTATTTCCCGAATGGCTACATAGACAAACTTACATAGCGCCCATACCTTTATAGGGTAGAAGGGTCTAGGAAAATAGCGCCTCATAAGAAAAATCAAAGCCAACCCTACCAAATACCCCGTTAAAAAATCCACAATAGTCCAAGATTCACTGAACAACATCCAAAGAAAGGCTGTAATAATGTTTACAAGAAGTTGGATTGACACTAATCATCACCTCGCAAGCACAGCTTCAATGTAAAGCTGTGGGTTCAGCAGACTATACCCGGCCTGCTCTACATAAGGATATAGGATCTCAGCGCCCACGCCTAGAAAAATACTGAGCGCCAATAAACCCACGCAGGGTACCAATAGACCATTGATATTTTTGATCTCAGCGTTAGAGCCCGGCCGGGTTTCCCCCCAAAAGGCCAGGATGAAAATCTTGAGTAGCGAAAAAAGCACAAATAAACTTGAGATTAAAGCTAAAGCTGTTAGCCAGTTAAAACCGGCATATTGGACTCCTTTAGCCAAACCCTGTTGAAGAATTAGAACCTTACCAGGAAAACCGCTTAACGGTGGAATACCTCCCAGAGCAAAAAGAGTCACTAAAAAAGACCAGCCTAATAAAGGATAATGGCGAATTAAACCGCCCATTCTTTTTAACTGCTCCGAACCGGCAACCGTTATGATAATCCCACCTAACAGGAATAATAAAGCTTTGGCAACCATGTCATGAAGCAAATAGTAAAGGGAACCCATAGCAGCCTGTTCAGTGAAAAGGGCCAAACCCACTACGATAAATCCTACTCCAATAATGACGTTATAGACTAAAATTCTATAAATATCCCGGTAGGCAACAGCTCCTATACTGCCCAAAATCATGGTTAGAGCCGCCAAAACTCCCAGCAAAGTGTGGGTAATCTCCGGCTGATGATAAAAGATAAGCGTAAATACCCGGAATAAGGCGTAAATCCCCACTTTGGTCAAAAGGGCTGCAAAAACGGACGCAATTGCAGTTGGAGGAGCGCTGTAAGACTCCGGCAACCAGAAGAACAAAACCAGAGCCGCTTTTAAGCTAAAAACTATCATAAAAATAAACGCCACAACCGTCAGGAAGCCGCTTTGACCGACCTCGGCCACCCGAACGGACAAATGGGCCATATTTAAAGTCCCCAGCACTGCATAGAGGTAAGCTACTCCCAACAAGAAAACTGTGGAGGAAAGGCTGTTGATAACTACATATTTGATGGTTGCCTTTAACTGGCGCTTGGTTCCTCCCAGAGAAAGCAATACATAAGAAGCTAAAAGCATCACCTCAAAAAACACAAAGAGGTTAAATATATCTCCGGTTAGAAAAGAACCGTTAACTCCGGTCAACAAAAACTGAAACAAAGAATAGAAATAACTTTGCTCCCTTTGAACTCCTATAGTTTGGAAGGCAAACAGGATACAAAGGGCACTGACAACGGAAGCTGTCAAGACCAATAGTACCGAAAACATATCGGCCACAAGCACAATTCCATAAGGCGCTTGCCAACCGCCGATCTCTAAAATTTGAATACCCTCATTTCTCACTTGCCCAACAAGGTACAGAGTAGTTCCAATGACTGCTACCAAGGAAGCCAGACTTAATGTTCTCTGTAAAATAATATTCTTCCGAAAAAAAGCCAGTAACAAACCGGTGAACATGGGTATGATTAAAGGCAAAACAACAATATTATTCATCCTCAATACTCCTCATTTGCTCCATATCGTCTGTACCAACATTAATATAAGTGCGATAAGCCAGAACTAGCAGAAAAGCCGTTAAGGCGAAATTGATAACAATTGCTGTTAAGATTAAAGCCTGGGGCAGAGGATCGGTATAAGAAGCAGAACCTTCACCCAGCAAAGGAGCTCCGCCTTTTTTCAAACCGCCCATAGTCAATATCAAGAGATTGGCTCCATGGGATATTAGGGAGGATCCCATTATAATTTTTAATAGGTTTCGCGAAAGCATTAAGTACGCTCCAATAGCAAATAGAACTCCTATTAATACAGACATTAATGTTTCCATATACTGATGTCCTCTCTTATATCAAAGATAATGGATAAAGCAGTCCCTAAAACGGCCAAAGCCACACCCACATCAAATAAGACCGCTGTCGCCAACTCTGTTTCTCCAAACAAAGGCAGGTGAAAAGTACCAAAACTATGGCTTAA
>JAAYSI010000034.1 GCA_012524045.1 Peptococcaceae bacterium
AGGTGCATACCCTTGCTGAGGTGCATACCCTTGCTGAGGTGCATACCCTTGCTGAGGTGCATACCCTTGCTGAGGTGCATACCCTTGCTGAGGTGCATACCCTTGCTGAGGGGTATATCCCTGCTGCCCAGCTTCTGGGGTCTGCTCGAGGTTTTCCGGTGTTTTACCGCCAAAACGCTTCCCGACAAAGCCTTTCACTCTTCCCCACATATCGCTTCCCATTTTGCGAACCGGACCAAAGCTATCCAGCATTCCCGGCTTAACTTTCAGCACTATCGGTCCTCTCGGAACTTGGGTGATGCCTTGAGGGCTCTCGAGTGAAACAACCACCTTATCATAGTGGATCAAAGGTACGGGGCTCCGGAAATACGCTTGATACATACCATTGCCTACTGCTCGGAGAGTCCCGGCATAAAAACCGTTTTGCCCTTTTTTATCAACCAGATAAGCAGCATAAACCGCCGGTGCATAAGGATTTAAGGTATGCGGCGGAGGTAAATGAGCAAGTATCGAAAAAGTATTATCCAGCCCGATAGTTGCCATGCCGTTACCGGAAATTCCTTCGGATGCAACCAAATTCAGGGTACGCGGTCCTAAGGGATTACCTCCAAGTAAGCCGCCGGAGGCTGCTCTGGTTATTAAACCCGGACCTTTATTATGTCCTAACATCCTTTTCCCTCCTATATCGCTTAACAAATCTGCATTCTAATGCTATGGCATAATATGAATAAAACAGCCAATTAGTTCCTTTTTATTTAAACGCAACTTCCATTTTTAGATCTTCCTCTTCCAATCATAAAAAAGTGTATTTTATGCACTGCACAAAATACACTAAAAATATCACTAAACACAAACTAGATACACTAGATACAGAATTTATGATTACCTATTCTTTTTACTTCGCTGCGGGTTCTAATCCAACTATCCGTCGCTGTCTTCGGATTGTAATAGAATATGGCTCCATCAGACGGATCATAACCTTCCAGGGCTGCTTGCGCAGCTCTATAGGCGGTCTCATTAGGTGTTAATTCAATTTGACGGTCTTTAACGGCAGTAAACTGTCCGGGCTGGTAAATTACTTCTTTAATGGTTTTGGGGAAAGCCGGATGTTCAACCCGGTTCAATACTACAGCCCCTACAGCAACCTGCCCTTCAAAACTTTCGCCCCGGGCTTCAGCATAAATTATTCGAGCTAAAAGCTCCAATTCTTCTTGCAGCGCTTTTGGCCCTGAACCCCGTGACATTTCCATGGCTGTTACGGTATTCTGGCTCTGTACAGTGCTTTGCACTTTTGTAACCTTTTCTCCATTTTCTTTACTTGGATTTTTACCTAACACCTGTTCTAAGGGTATCTGCTCTATGACAAAAACAATCTCATTTGCTACATTACTTTTTTCCGCCTGATTCTTTCCGGTAACCAACTTATCTTTTAAGTTTTTAACATATTGACTTTGGCTCACACTGGCCAGCATAGTCTTAAAATCCGAGGAAACGTCTCCCAAAATATTCTGTTTCCAAGTTAATACTCGATTATAGATTGCTCCGGCAGGTTTTTCAGGTGCGGCAGAAACGCTTTGTCCAAATAAGCTCAAAATGAATACCGTAGTCAGGATAACAGCCACGACTTTACGGCATCGTCGATATTCCAAAAAAAATCACCCTCTTAAGAAAATCTATTACTAGACTTTCCCAGAAAAGTGATTTTTATACACTTAGGCTACTTCAGGGTTTGGGCCAAAGCCACCCCACCCCTAATTGTGCCGCCGTTTTTATCCTTCAGACCCGGATGAATTACCAGCCAATAGGTTGTTGCTTTTTGCAATTCGCTCTCGGCCTGAACCGTCATAAGCTTATCACTGACGAAAGCCAACCGACATTTCAGTCTTTGACCGCTGGCCGCTTCAATCAGTTCCACACTGTCAGGTGTAACTGAGCTCCAGTCTATACTCTCGCGAAAGGTAACCGTGAATTTTTTATCTAAAGGAATAGCCTTCAGGTCACCGGCCAGAAAATACTCCGGATAATAAAGCCTATAGCCTTCTGTCAAAAAATCTTCGGGCAAAGCCTCCCAACCGGACTGTCCACCCATTTTTAAGGAAACACTATTATTAGCCGCGGCAGCCATAATTTTTTGACCTAACGCCCAATTCTGAGGATTCCGCAGATCCTTACCGGCAAGAATAAAGCTATTCGGGCCTGCCGTTAATTGAATATAGCCTGTTTTATCCGCAAGCTGATCTACCTTAGACCCACTGTTATTTAGCAATAAAAGCGCAGCCTGCAGTTCATTTAAACCGGATAAATCCAGATGGGGCGCTACTCCGACTTTGTCAATAGGCTGATTATAAGGCGAGAAAAACTTATTTATCGGCAGTTTTAAATAATCTCCATTAGATAAAGGAAGCAAAGCCTTTACACGGCCTGAGCCATAAGTATTTTCTCCAATTATTGTCGCTTTATTATGGTCTTTTATGGCAGCTGTGGTTATTTCTGAAGAGCTTGCCGTATAATTATTTGTTAAAACAATAATTGGCCCTTCAAGCAAATAAGCCTGCTTGGTGGCTCTATAAGCAATAGTCTCGGGAGATCTGTCTTTCAAAATTACCGCTGTCTTTTCTCCAATCAAATAGCCTAATAAATCAAAGGCCGCTTGCGTATATCCCCCGCCATTATCCCTTAAATCAATTATCCAGCTATCCACCTGCTGGCTTTTAAGAGCGCGAACTTCCCGGTCAAATTGAGCAGCGGTATCCTCGCCAAAAGAATAAATTGCTACATAGCCGATATGATCATCCAGCACCGTCCCTTCGACCAGAGGTAGTTCAATGGTCATACGCTCGATTTTAAAACTGAAGCTAGCAGTTCCTCTTAAGACCTCAACTTGGACAGAGCTGCCCGCAGCACCGCGCAGCTTACTGACTACATACTCTGACGACTTACCGACCAACGAATACCCGTCAGCTTCAATAATAATATCACCTTGCTTTAGACCGGCCTTTTCCGCACCATAGCCGGCCAAGACTTTAGTTACTTTAGCCCCTTGGTCCGTAATCTCAAACTCCACACCGACCCCCGCAAAAGATCGGTCCAAAGTCCCC
>JAAYSI010000035.1 GCA_012524045.1 Peptococcaceae bacterium
TATTTTTAAGGCAATTGCAAGTAATAGCATTAATACGGCTGCAAGCCAGAAAATACTTCGCCAGCCAAAAATTCCTCCAACCAATCCACTGACGGTTCTAGCGAGAACAATACCGGTAAAAAGTCCACTCATTACAATACCCATGGCTTGGCCTGTTTGTTTGGGATTAGCTAGCTGGGCTGTAAGAGGGAGAATTAGTTGAGGAATTACGGTAGTAAAACTAAAAACAAAACAAGAAATCCCCAACATGACCAAGTTAGTGGAAACTGCTGTTGCAGCAAGAGCAACCGCCACAACTCCAAGTAAAGAGAGAATTAAGCCTTTGCGTTCCTTTATATCTCCCAATGGAGTAAAAAATAATAACCCTAAACCGTATCCTACTTGACAGACAGTGGCAATTCTTCCGATTTCTTTGGAAGTAACGCCGAAAGCCAGTGCAATGTCTGCTAATAGGGGTTGGATATAGTATATATTGGCCGCACCTAGGCCGCTGGTAATGGCTAAAAGACATAATAAACCCTTGGTAAGCGTCGGTTGCTTCTTCACTGAAGTGTGCTTGTCATTTGCTAGAGTCAATGTTGTAACCTCTTTTACATGAATACTCGAATGGGCATATGCGCATATGTATAATACTAGCTTGATAGTGTAAAAGTCAATGTTTCAAGGATTCTAGCTAATTGTCTTGTTTCTTATTGCTGCCTTGAATAGTGAAAGTGGGTTTGCTTTATTCATTGCTTTAATAAGAAATAAAAGGTATTATTTATCTGAATGACTTTTAGCAAAATAAATTAGTTGTCAAGCTTAAGGTGAGTGTAATTATGCCCAATAAACAAAAAGAGATTGAGTTTTATATCAGGCGCTATAGAGAATCAGATCAAAATCAAATAATTAGAATCTGGCTGAACGAGTCACTCAGAGCCCATTCCTTTATTCCGGCTGAATTTTGGGAAGGGCATATTACTACGATGCAAAACAAATATTTGCCTGAAGCTGAAACCTATGTGGCTGATAGCGGCGGAAAGATTTTAGGCTTTATCTCTTTAGTGGGTAATTATGTTGCCGCACTCTTTGTTGATCACAGTTATCAAAGACAACGGGTCGGCTGGGCTCTAATGAATTTCGTCCATAGAATTAAAGGTAATCTCTATGTAGATGTCTATAAAGAAAATCTTGCTGCTCAGCAATTTTACCAGTCTTACGGTTTTCAAGCTAAAAGAGAACAAATCCAGCCGGAGACCGGACATACCATGCTCACCATGTATATATAAAATCTTTTAGCCTTAAAATTATGAAGTGTAATTCGGGCATTACCCGCTCACCACGCGTCGAAGCTGCTCACTTGCTGCTACAGCTACTGCACCTGAACCTCTGGGTAGGACCTGAAGTGAACCACGGTGCAGCTTAACGCTGTAGCAACTGCGTTCGCGACGCTTCTCTGCTCCACGGTTCGCTAAGTAATGCCTGAAGCGAACTGGACCGTATGAACGGAGTATTGTGAGCAGGTTCGACAGTGAGCCGGAAATGTAACGGAGCTGTTGCAAGGCGAAATATTCGCCGAGCAACAGCCCATCTATACAAAAAGGGAGAGAGATTATCGAGTGAAATTAGCCTATCATGGAGGCGAGGTCTTCCTCTACTGTTGAGATACCGCCGATTCCAAAGGTATCCACTAGAATTTTAGCAACATTTGGCGAGAGGAAAGCTGGAAGGGTGGGACCCAGATGGATATTTTTTACGCCTAGGTGTAGCAGTGCAAGTAAAACGAGTACTGCTTTTTGCTCATACCAAGCTATATTGTAAACTATCGGCAATTGATTTATATCCTCTAAACCAAATGCTTCTTTTAATTTGAGAGCGATAATTGCTAAGCTATAGGAGTCATTACATTGTCCGGCATCGAGAACCCGTGGAATACCGCCGATATCGCCGAGGTTTAGTTTGTTGTATCTGTATTTGGCACAGCCTGCTGTTAGAATCACAGCATCCTGCGGCAGGCCTTGAGCAAAATTGGTATAGTATTCTCTACTCTTCATTCTGCCGTCACAACCGGCCATAACCACAAATTTCTTGATAGCACCGTTTTTCACGGCTTCTATAACTTTATCTGCCAGTGCGAGTACTTGTTGGTGAGCAAAACCGCCTACAATTGTTCCGTTTTCCAGTTCGGTTGGAGGAGGACAATTTTTAGCCATTTCGATCAGTGCAGAGAAGTCTTTGGCTTCGTTGCCGTCGCGATCAGGAATATGTTTTACTCCGTCAAAACCGACTATGCTTGTGGTCCAGAGCCTGTCTTTATAGCTGGCCTTAGGAGGTACCAAGCAGTTGGTGGTCATTAAGATCGGACCGTTAAACTTTTCAAACTCTTCGGCTTGTCTCCACCAAGCATTACCATAGTTGCCGGCAAAATGTTCGTACTTTTTGAAGGCTGGGTAGTAATGGGCGGGTAACATTTCACCGTGAGTATAGACATCAACGCCAGTGCCTTCGGTTTGTTTTAGGAGTTCTTCCAAGTCTTTCAAGTCATGTCCACTAATCAGGATTCCTGGATTATTGCGTACTCCTATCTTCACTTGGGTAATTTCCGGAGTGCCGTAAGTTTCGGTATTAGCTTTATCCAACAAAGCTAAAGTCGTTACTCCATATTTTCCGGCTTCTAAGACAAGCCCGACCAGGTCGTCGGCAGTCAACGAATCGTCCAGGGTAGCAGCCATTCCTTTTTGAATAAAATGGGTGATTTCAGGGTCTTTAAAGCCGAGAATAAAAGCGTGGTGGTAATAGGCAGCCATTCCTTTAAGTCCATATATAAGCAATTCTCTTAAAGAGCGAACATCTTCGTTTTCCGTAGACAAAACACCAACAGTGGCGGCTTTAGCTTCTATTTCCTCGTCTGTAGAAGGGCTCCAAGTGGCAGCTTCGGGGGCGTTGTCAATTTGGACACCGCCATATTTTAGTTGCAGTTGTAGCGATTCCTTTAGTCGTAGGCCCTCTTTAATTTTATTAGTAATGGCTTTTTTATCAAAGTTAACGTTGGTCAAGGTGATAAACAGACTTTCTACCGGAAAAATTTCGGCAAATACGTTGTTAATTCCATTTTCTCTTGCTTTTACAGCATAAAAAGAAATACCTTTTACTACATAAAGCAATAAATCATGTAAATTTGCTACATCAGCGGGTTTTCCACAAACTCCGACTTTGGTGCAGCCCTTACCGGCAGCAGTTTCTTGGCATTGGTAGCAAAACATTGACATATTAAAAGTCCCCCTTTTGTTTTTTATGTACTTTGTGCTTACAATTATAGATGGGTTTGTAATTATTAGCGGTAACATAGGTTACCACTATGTACCTATAGGCCATTACTATGCTGCCTTTTATTAATTTTAAGTACCCATAAGTTACCATTATAGTAACACAGGCTACAATTATTTACTATAGATAACATTAATTTACTTCAAATAACATTTATTAACTTTATATGACTTAATTCACTATAAACTATAAGTAATACCAACACTTTAACGATTTGCGTTTTGGTTGCTTGCAAATAATAACCTACTTGGCATAAAATGATTTAAAACAGATAGAATAAGAGCCAAAGAACGAAGGATGGTTAAAGGAATGCAAGATAAAAAGAATTGGCAAAAGTTTTGCAAATACTTTTTTCAAGATGAAGAATTGGGCTTGCAATTAGATATTAGCGAAGTAAACTTCTCTGAGGATTATTTTAAACAGATGGAACCCCAGCTCAAAGAGGCTTATACTAGGATGAAAAAACTTGAAGCAGGGGCGGTGGCTAATCCGGATGAAAACAGGATGGTCGGGCATTATTGGTTGCGAGCACCGGAACTTGCACCAAATGCTGCACTGACCACAGAAATCCGTAATAACATTTCAAATATTAAAGAATTCGCTGAGCGGATCCATCAAGGAACCATCCGTTCTGAGCGTGGTACTTTGTTTAAGAAAGTTTTGCTTATAGGAATCGGGGGTTCCAGCTTGGGGCCGCGTTTTGTTTCTGAGGCTTTAAACAGCCGGGCGGCCAAGATGGAGCTCTTTTTTATTGATAACACCGATCCGGACGGTATGGATAGGATTTTCGAGATCATAGGTGAAGATCTTCCCAGTACTCTGACGGTAGTAATCTCCAAGAGTGGGGGAACAATCGAAACCCGCAACGGAATGGAAGAGACCCGCCATTTCTACTCAAAGCAAGGTTTGGATTTTACTAAGCATGCGATCAGCATTACCCAGCCGGGTAGCTTGCTTGATCGCCTCAGTATTGAACAGGGCTGGCTCGGCAGATTCCCGATGTGGGACTGGGTAGGGGGTAGGACCTCTGTTCTTTCGGCCGTCGGGCTCGTTCCGCTAGCTCTGCAGGGAGTAGATATCGACCTTTTGTTAGCCGGAGCTCGGCGCTGCGATAGCTTAACTCGCAGTGAGCATACTCTAAAAAACCCGGCGGCTCTTTTAGCCTTGATGTGGTATAAACTCACCGGCGGTCAAGGCGGTAAACAGATGGTTATCCTACCTTATAAAGACCGGTTGGAGCTCTTAACTAAGTACATGCAACAATTGATTATGGAATCCCTAGGGAAGGAAAAGGATCTTTCCGGTGAGATCGTAAATCAGGGAATTGCTGTTTTCGGTAATAAAGGGACAACCGACCAACATTCTTACCTGCAGCAACTCCTAGACGGTCCGGCTAATTTTTTTGTTACTTTTATTGAAGTGTTAAAAGATAGAGAGTTTTCATCGCCGTTTATTGCCGAGGAAAGTACAAGCGGAGATTATTTGCACGCTTTTTTGCTCGGAACCAGGAAAGCTCTAGCGACCAAACAGAGGGAATCAATAACCGTCACTCTTACTGAGATTAATGAACGGACAATTGGGGCTCTTTTAGCTTTGTTTGAAAGGACAGTAAGTATCTATGCCGACCTAATTAATATTAATGCTTACCACCAGCCGGCTGTAGAACTGGGCAAAAAAGGAGCCGGAGAAGTAATCCGTTTAAAAAACAAGCTTGTGAATTTTCTCCGGGCCAATCCAAACAGAGAATATCGACTAGAAGAAATCGCCGAATTGCTGGCAGATTCTCAAATAGATCTCGTTATTTTGTTTAAGATTCTGCAACACCTTTGCCACAATCCCGAAAGTCAAATAATTTTCCGGAAAGCCAAGCCTGTCTCAACTGCAGATAAAGACAATGGTTACCCCAGTTATGTTTATCAATATAAGCAAAGATTAAATAATTAAAAAAACGGCTGATGCCCTAATAAATCTAAAGGGGATGATTTTTTTGGAGTTGGACGCTTTAGTCAAACAGAGGTTTCAGCATTGGACCGAAAACGAATACTTTGACCAACAAACCAAAGATGAACTACTACAGATTATCGATCCTAAAGAAATCGAAGACCGTTTCTATACGGAATTGGAATTTGGGACAGGTGGTATGCGGGGAGTTTTAGGAGCCGGTACCAATCGGATGAATAAATATATTATCCGTAAAGTGACTCAGGGTTTAGCCGAGGTTATGCTAGAGCAGGATCCGGCTAATGCCCAAAAGGGAGTAGTAATTGCCTATGACTCCCGGCGTTATTCAGCTGAGTTTGCGTTGGAGACTGCCCTTGTGTTGGCAGCTAACGGTATTAAAGCTTACTTGTTTGAGAGCTTGCGACCTACGCCGGAACTCTCTTTTGCGGTAAGGTATCTTCA
>JAAYSI010000036.1 GCA_012524045.1 Peptococcaceae bacterium
TGCTGTTTAGTAATAACCTCAGCCTTCTCTTTCATTTCGTATAAGGCCTGTTGTTGTTGCACCTTGTGATCATAAATAATTTTTATACCCATTACTAGAACTATGATAAATATGGTAGCAGTCATAAAACGAAAAGTAAGGTTGACTTTAGTTAGTCGCAAAGGCCCCACCCACTACATAAAATTTTTTTATAGGGAATATATTTGGTAATAATAATACCATTTTTCACTTAACTTCGCATCACTTTTTTTATGTTTGCTTAAAACTTACAAAAGTTTATAAAAAAAATACCCGGAATTATTCCGGGTCGACGAAAAGTTTATATATCATAAAAGGGAAGGTTAAAGGTAATTCTTATTATAAAGATGTTAACTTAAAGAAAGATTAGAATGGACAAGAAATCGAGAATTTTTTCTATGAAAGATACTCGCCGAGCTAGAACAGAAGGTTTATTAAGCCTATAATAAATCCTATTAAAGCTCCTAAGTTTATAATCGCATTCAATTCTCTTTTCATTACCGAAAGAACCAGACGTTCCACCTCTATTGCATCCATAGCATTTATTTTTTCTTCCACTACCCCCGCAATATCAAATTGCCTGATAAAATCAGCCACTTTGGTAGTAATTAATTGAGTGTAAACCTTTTCGACCAGCTCGAGCAGCCGGTCTTTTTCTAAGCCTGTTTCTGTCAACAGAGAAGCAATTGATTTAGCGGAAAAGTCTTCAATTTCCTTATTAATAATCGGCCTAATAAGGTCCTGCCCATTTTCCATTAAATAAGACTCAATTTTCTTTCCAACCGGTACAACCATTGAGGCTATCAATTTGTCATTCGCTACAAAAGCAAGCATTGTCCCCTCAGTTTTTTCTTTAATTGCTCGGGCACTTTCCCGGACTATAATCTCCCCCAAATTAAGTCTGGTGAATGCAGAGGTAATTTTCGCACAAATAAAGTTTTCTAACTGTACTTTGCCCCGCCGGTAATCCTCCTGTCCCCAAAAGGAAGAAAACATATTCTCTATGGAAGGTTCGTCTCTGTCCAGCAAAGCAGCTATTTCATCAAGTATCTTTTGTTTAGCCCTTTCGTTCAAAAACATCTGTTCCAGATCCGAGCCGGTAATAAGATTGTTGCCCACAGTCTTGCCCAAAGCCCGAGCTAACTCTGCCTTTCTCCTAGGAATAATTCCAGGTGTAAAAGGCAAGGTAAAATTTCCTATTTTAACCGGCTGCCGTGGCCTAAATAACATCTTTACAGCTATATAGTTAGTCACATAACCAATTAACGAACCGATTAACGGTCCTGCCAGCATATTTATAAAACTCATCATGGTGCTCACCCGCCCAAATCAAAATTCCTCAACTAATATTCCCTGCAAAAGGATGACTTAATCTTATCATATTCGACTTTACTGACTCAAGCAAACAGAGAATTCTGGGGGTTAAGTTCGAAATTTGTTTTTTGTGTAAGTGAATACAAGAACAAATTATGTGAATATTTTTACTATTCATAATTTTGGAAATAATATCTTGATTTCTGCATAGATAATGTATATCATAGTAATTAGATATAGATAGAGAGATAAGCACACAGTGTGAGGTGAAAAGAAATGCTTGCTTATGGTCAAGTAGTTTACGAGGGTATCCCTATGCAGCCAGGAGATATTGTTCAGTATATCGCCAGAGCAGATAATAGACATGATCTTTTTGAAGCAGGTCAAAATGCCATAAATCATTTGAAAAAAGGTAGTAATTACACCGTTAGACAGACTTACTACTATGATGACTACATCTTTATAGAACTGGCCGAACACCCAGGAGTCCTATTTTATTCCTACGATTTTATTCACGATCCTAACTTCGGAATTGAGGCCCAAATCGCTTAGACTTAAGTCCAAACTCAAGCCAAACAAAATGGTTTTCAAAGAAATATTTAATATTAATTTAAATATTCCTTGAAAACCTTTATTTTTTGCCTATTTTTTAGGATACTTTGAATAAATTTTAAATGTTTTAAATGATTTCAAGCTTAGGTTTTAAAATCTAAGCTTAAATTTAAAGTGCGATTTTGTAATTATTATCATATAATAAATTATTTAAATTATAATTAGTTGATTGCCGTTTTTAA
>JAAYSI010000037.1 GCA_012524045.1 Peptococcaceae bacterium
ATTCTGCCAGCAGCCTGCGGGCCCACCGCAATCTTATTCATATACATATCAGGTGCATGCAATAAACAATGCCTTTTAGTCACTGCCAATACCGAGATTGCCCCGGGCATACCTTTGGCTACCAGATTCGTACCCTCCAGGGGGTCAACGGCAACATCCACTTCCGGTTTTTCTCCACTACCGAGCCTTTCCCCAATATAAAGCATCGGTGCTTCATCCATTTCTCCTTCGCCAATCACAACCGTTCCATCCATGTGTATGGTATCAAATAACGATCTCATGGCCTCCACGGCCGCATCATCAGCCGCATCCTTTTGGCCCATTCCCACCCAGCGAGCCGAAGCCAAAGCAGCCGCTTCGGTAACTCGGGCAAATTCCATGGTGAGCTCTCTTTCCATCATAAATCTCCCTCTCCGATAAAATTTCAAGGTTGAATTCAATCAACCTTGCCAACCAACAATTGAGAAATACCATAATAATTATAACTCAAATATCAGAGAAGTGGTTAATTAGCGGAGATTTTTTGCCAATCTTTTAGAAATTTTTCTATGCCCGCAGTAGTCAGCGGATGATTAACTAATTGGTTTAATACTTTAAACGGTACGGTTGCAAAATCCGCCCCAGCCTTCGCCGCTTCGAGCACGTGAATAGGATTGCGAATACTTGCGGCAATTATTGCGCATTGTAGATTGTGGACAGTAAAGATTTCACAGATATCATTTAACAAATTTAAACCAATCTCGCCTATATCATCTAACCTCCCAAGAAATGGACTGACGTAAGTAGCGCCGGCTCGAGCAGCCAGTAAAGCTTGGATAGGGGTAAAGATTAAAGTCATATTGGTTTTGATACCCTGCCCGGCTAAAGTTTTTACAGCTTTCAGTCCGTCAACCGACTGAGGAATTTTAATAACTATATTAGAGTGAATACTGGCCAGTTCTTGGGCTTCGCGCACCATTCCCGGATAATCCAATGCAATTACTTCCGCACTAATCGGCCCGTCGACTATCCTCGTTATTTCGGTAAGTAGGCTGGGAAGGTCACGCTCATTTTCTTTGGCTACCAAAGACGGGTTAGTGGTAACACCGGAGATAATGCCCATTTCCCAAGCACTTTTAATCTCCTCGAGATTAGCTGAATCCAAAAAAAATTGCATTATCTATCCTCCTAAACCTTCTAAACAAAAATAGGTCAATTAAACTATTTTTGTTTAGAATACGCTTGAGTTTATATTATTATGCTTTACCACTGCTGCCAAACAAACGAATTTTCTCGCGGATAATCTGGGTAGCAGCTTCTCTAGCCGGCCCTAAAACCTTACGTGGGTCGATTTCGCGCGGATTATCTTCAATTATCCTTCTGGCAGCATTTGTAAAAGCTTCCCGAATATTAGTGTCGATATTGATCTTGGCAACGCCTAAGTTTATTGCTTCGCGAATTGCTTCATCCGGGACTCCGGAAGAGCCATGTAGGACAATTGGAGTTGAAACCCTGCGGACAATTTCCTCTAGTCTGGCAAAATCAAGCTTAGGAACTCCTTTATACTGACCGTGCGCTGTTCCTATGGCTACTGCCAATGCATCTACACCCGTTTCCTGACAAAAGAGAGCGGCCTCTTCCGGATCAGTAAAAAAGGCATCTCGCTCTGCTACTGTAATATCGTCTTCAGTTCCACTAATTTTGCCCAATTCACCTTCAACTGAAACTCCTACGGCTCTAGCTATTTCTACAACCTTTTTGGTTAAAGCTATATTTTCAGCAAGAGGATACTTGGAGCCATCAATCATCACAGAACTAAAACCAGTATGTATGCACTGGACGCATTGTTCAAAACTGGTTCCATGATCAAGGTGCAGCGCAATCGGCACACTGGCCTGCTCAGCTGCAATCCTCGTTAGTCCGACTATATAGGAAATTCCGGCATATTTTATAGCACCTTGGCTGGCTTGAATAATTACCGGGGCTTTTTCAGCCTCAGCCGCCGCCACTATAGCTTGGACAATCTCCATATTGTTACAATTAAATGCTCCCACTGCATACTTTTCCTTTTGAGCTTTTTGGACTAGCTCTTTCATAGGTACAAAACTCACGGCAAACTTCCCCCAATCATTTATTTTTTACTAAAACATTTGTTTCATAATGGTCGCTAATTAAAACCGTCGTGTCTTCCTCTAAGAAAATCGTCCCCATATTATTTATTATGCGCAAAATCTCTTTATTATCTGTATAAATAAGGCCAGAAGCTCGGCAAGCCGAACATTTTATTTCAATGCAATCAGACATGATTTCTACAGCCAAATTATTATTGCCACATTTACAGCCGAGTCTGCCGGTTTGAGCCATCTTGCCCAGCATTTCCATTACGGCATAAACAACAAAAAAGTTATCAAATTCGGCATCCGGCTCTTCCTCGTTAAGCAATTGAGAAACAAGTTGAATAAATCTTTTCATTATCTCTTGGCAGGAATTTTCCACAAATTGCTTCGAACCAATATAGCCGATCGGAGTATTCTCAGTTTTACAAATTAGTTGCAGAGGTTTTTCACCCCAAATCAAATCTTTTTTCACTACCATAAAATGGGATTCGCCACAATATATACAAGGGTACTGAATGGTATAATACCCTCGTTCATTGACAGTAAGCGTAACTAAGCTAGCTCCACAGCAACGGCAAATACTCTTTTCGTTGAAGTGGGAAAGTTCGAATATGGAAAGAGTTTTCAATTGTAGTTCCCCGCAGTTGGAACATTGAATGCCGATAGTCTTTATAGCTGAAACTATCATTATTTTCCACACTCCTCAAGAATATATTTCTCCGACCACAAACATTTTCCTGCCTTTACCCAGCAAAAAAAAACCAAACCCGTCCATATGGTTTGGTGTTATTGCTATATCCATAAGAATTTTTAGTCATGTTTCTAAAAAGGATTTGTCTTGGAGAATTTCTTCGACCTGAATTTTCAATTCATCTAAGTCAAAAGGCTTAATTATGAATTTAGCTACGCCCAGGTCTTCAGCCTGAGCTACATAGTGTTGATCTCCGTAAGCTGTCATTAGGATCACTTGGCTATCCGTGTCTGTTTCTCTAAGTTTTTTTAACACTTCAATTCCGTTCATTCCGGGCATTTTTACATCCATAATAATTAGGTCCGGTTTAAAAGTCGGAATTGCCGTTAAGGCCGCCATCCCACTCGCGCAAGATTCAATCTCATAGCCATATTCGGAAAAAACCTCTGTCAAGAGCCTTCGGATCCCTTTTTGATCGTCCACTATCAGTAGTCTCAAGAAACCTCGCCCCTTTGATTCTCTCTTCTGTTTAGAGCAGAACCTAAATTACTAAAAATGGAATTTCTACTCCGCCGCTAAAAAAAAATTTAGCCTTCCAAATTGGAATATTCTGTAGAAAGTGTTAAAAATCCTTCTTTTATTATTCGTTTTCGAAGAACTTGACCTTCCTTTTTATATAAGCGCAGGATCCGCGGATTGGCTAAACCCCTTCTAAGAGGTACGACCACTTCATCCCCACAAGCGCACTCCAGGTCACCCACATCTAATACTGTCATTTGCATACCAATTTTACCGGCCACTTTTACAGTCTTATTGTGCAGTAATATTCTATCGCGACCTAGCTGGATACCAAAAAATGCGGCAATGTTTTTAATTATTATTTTAATTAAGTCTATAAAACCTTGGGGAACCAACTTCGGAGTAAGCCCAAAGCCATCAGTATAGCCTACCGGTATCACGGCCAAAGTGGTTTCCTTTTTTGTCTTATAGAGACTCTGATAGCCTACAAATGTACCTTTAGGAACTCTTTGAATATGAACAATCCGGGCCTTAACCTGCCAGGGATCAAGTAGTTCCAGTTTGCCCTCAAAGGCCGGCGCCGGAAAATGCCCGTTTAATAAAGTCCCTATCCTTACCATATCATAGTGATATTCAGGAAAATCCAAAAAACCGGCGCTGCTGCAAATATGTTTAAGCGGAATGGCCACGCCTAATTGCTCCAATTCAGCAATATAACGCATAAAGCGGTCATGTTGGAGCCGGCTATAGCTATGATCCCTTTGGGCTCCGCGCGCCAAATGGGTATAAGCTCCGACTAGCTGAATATTCTCTGCTTTGAGTAAAGCTTCGGCCAAATCCGGAAGCGCACCTTCCATAAAACCGGTCCGGCCCATACCGGTTTCTAATTTAAGATGAATTTTAGCTTTTATTCCTAATTCTTTGGCTATCTGATCGAGAGCAGAAATCGACCAGAGCTGCGAAACTGTCAGTTCGATACCCGCTTGGATTATTTGCGGCCAATCCTCTTGTCCGGTCGGGCCCAAGATTAATATTCTGCCTTGGAGTTGTTCTTCAGATAAAATTAAAGCCTCAGAGGCAGTAGTAACGGCAAAAGCTTCGCAACCCTCTTCTTGAAAAACCTTAGCCACCTCTACTGCTCCAAGGCCATAAGCATCGGCTTTAACTACTGCCATCAAAATACAACCTGGGGTAAGCTTCGAAACTACTTGTCGATAATTATGCCTCAAGGCATCTAGATCAACTTCAGCCCAGAGATCAGGCACAGAAAACCCTCCTATTATTTCTTAATTAACAACTTTGCCAAAATACTTTTCAGTTTACCTGAGTAAATTTTCTCGGCTGCTTGCCAAATAGCATACATAACCGGCCGGTAAATATAATCCCACTCACCTATAAACTCAGTAAATTGGCCGTTAAAACCCTTTTTAAACTTATATAAGCCGTAAAGAGGGTTGTCCTCGCTTAAATCCCCGGAAACCCCGCGAAAATCATATAAAGTACAACCGTTGGCTTTCGCCCAACGGATCATTTCCCATTGGATAAGGTAATTGGGCATCACATTACGATGGGAATTCGAAGACGCTCCATAGATATACCAAGCCTTGTCCCCCGTAATGAAGGCAATCGTGCCGGCGATCATTTTATTTTGATACTCCGCGATAAATAGCTGGCCATAGCCTGCGGGAACTAAGGTATCATAAAGGTCTTCAAAATAGGAATAGGCTCGAATTAAAAAGTTATCTCGCTCCGTTGTTTCTTTTAAGACCTTATAAAACTCCGGCAGATCTTCTCTAGTACCAAATCTAACGGTTACCCCTCTTCTTTTGGCCAACCGAATATTATAACGGGTTTTTTGATGCATATTAGCCAAAAGAGTCTCTTCATCCGGAGTAATATCCAGTCGGAAAACAAACTTGGGCTGGACACCTTCAAAATTTTTGCCTTTATCTACTTGTTTAAAACGAGCATCCTGTAAAAGTTTAACGACCGCTTCATTAGGTGCTGGAATATCAGGATCTATTTTTAACAGGATAGCCTTCCTCTGCCGAGCCAATTTGCCAATCTCAGCAAAGGTTGCCTCCAGCTTGTCCTTAGCAGTCAAATCAACAACCGGTCCGCGCGGACAATAAAAAATCGGTGCTTTTAGCAAAGGCAGCTGTCTTTCCAACACAGTGGCTACAGCCCAGGGTTCATTCTCGCTTTCCAATATCAGACGCCAGGGTTTCCAACCTGTCCGTCCTTTGATATCGCCCCATTCCCATAGCTGCATGGCATGTCCTTTAGGATGACCGGCCACAAAAGAATTGAAATAATCCTTCTCTTCCTCAGTTAACCATCTAGCAGTATAGTCCAATGGAATTACCCCCTCTCTCCCCCATTATTGCCATATAATCTCCCTAAATAACCGCTTAGTCACAAAATTCTTTACTCATTTTTTGCAAACTGGCAATTATAAATTGGTTAAACAACGGATGGGGCCGATTAGGACGGGATTTAAATTCAGGATGAAACTGGGAAGCCACAAACCAGGGATGGTTAGGGTATTCTGTCATTTCCACCAACCTGCCATCCGGAGTTGTGCCGGAGAAAACGAGCCCGTTGGCGCTGAGGATTTCTCGATACTGGTTATTAATTTCATACCTGTGGCGATGTCTCTCATAGATAAGCTCTTCGCCATAAGCGGCGTGAGCTAGGGTGCCCTCGCTTAATTTAATCGGAGAAAGCCCTAAACGCATGGTTCCTCCGAGGTCTTCAATCTCTTTTTGTTCAGGCAACAAATCAATTACCGGATATTGAGTATCAGGGTCAAACTCAGTACTGTTTGCTCCTTTTAAGCCGCAGACATTTCTGGCGAATTCAATAACTGCACACTGCATTCCTAGACAAATCCCTAAAAAAGGAATCTTATTTTCGCGTGCATACTGGACTGCTTTAATTTTTCCTTCAATGCCTCTGTTGCCAAAACCGCCCGGAACCAAGATGCCCCCTACTCCACCCAAGGCTTCTTCCGGTGTAATTATGCCTTTTTCCAGTTCTTCAGCATCAATATAATGAATCTTGACCCCTGCTTGTTGTTCCGTAGCAGCGTGACGCAAAGATTCGGCAACACTGAGATAGGCATCAGGCAGCGCCACATACTTACCGACTAAAGCTATCTCCGTAACCCTAGTAGGCGACTTAATCCTTTCAACCATTTGCCGCCAGGCTGTCATATCGGCAGCAGGAGCTTCTAGCCCTAAGCAGCGCAATACTATATCATCCATCCCCTCCTGTTGAATTTGCAGAGGGACTTCATAGATTGTAGAGGAAGTGGTAGCGAATATAACCGCCTCTTTTTCGATATCACATAATAAAGCAAGTTTATCTTTTAATTCTTCACTGATTTCTGCATCAGCACGACAGACTAGAATATTGGGCTGAATGCCGATTCCCCTAAGTTCCTTGACGGAATGCTGAGAGGGTTTGGTCTTCACTTCCCCAGCAGCAGCCAAATAAGGCAGCAAGGTCACATGGATATAGCAAACATTGCCTTTGCCCATATCTCCACGGACTTGACGAATTGCCTCTAAAAAAGGTAATGATTCCATATCACCGACTGTACCGCCAATTTCGGTTATTACCACATCCGGATTCGTTTCGCGAGCAACCCTGTAGATCCGTTCTTTAATTTCATTAGTAACATGCGGGATGACTTGGACAGTACCGCCAAGATAATCTCCCCGCCGCTCCTTAGATATGACCGACCAATATATTTTGCCGGCTGTGACATTACTATTTTTGGAAAGCGGAACATCGATAAACCTTTCGTAATGGCCGATATCCAGATCAGTCTCAGCGCCATCATCAGTAACAAAAACTTCCCCATGTTGGTAAGGACTCATCGTGCCGGGATCATAATTGATATAGGGATCAAATTTTTGGATTGCTACTTTTAGTCCTCTATTTTTAAGCAAACAACCCAAAGAAGCGGCTGTAATCCCTTTACCTAGCGAACTAACAACTCCTCCGGTTACAAAAACGAATTTCGTCATCCTTTTTCTACCCTTTCTCTAGTCTTCGTGATAATTTTCTTACATTCTTTCCGGAGCTGACACTCCAAGTATTTGCAAAACATTAGCTATAACCTGTCTAGTAGCTTTAATTAAAGCAAGGCGAGCCGTTCGCAGATGTTCATCAGCCACCAGTACTCTTTGGCTATTATAAAAGCTATGAAAAACTGACGCTAAATCCATTACATATCTGGCTAAACGATGGGGCTCGGTCAAACTGGCCGCTATAGCAATTTCTCCGGGTAAATCGGCCAGTTTCTTTAATAGTTCCAACTCTTCCGGTGAATTTAACAAAACCAGTTCTTGCTCCGAAGGCTCCTTTTCCGTATCGTAACCTTGGTCAACAGCCTGTCTGAGAATGCTGCAAAGCCGAGCATGGGCGTATTGCACATAATACACCGGGTTATCCGCAGACTGAGATTTGGCCAAATCCAAATCAAACTCCACTGTCGAATCCGGATCTCGTAACACAAAGAAGAAGCGCGCCGCATCCTTGCCAACCTCATCCATTAATTCTTTCAAGGTAATGTAACGGCCGGAACGTTTGGACATCTTGACCACTTCGCCGTCCTGAATCAGTCTCACAAACTGCATCAGGATAACTTGCAAAGAATCAGGATCGTAACCCAAAGCTTGCATGGCACCTTTCATCCGGGCGACATGCCCGTGGTGGTCAGCACCCCAAATATTGATTACTTTATGAAATTCTCTCTCAAATTTG
>JAAYSI010000038.1 GCA_012524045.1 Peptococcaceae bacterium
GAATAAATACTGCTGAGGCCTATAGACTTTTTGACTCCCTTGCTTCTTTTGACACAATTGATAAACAATTATGGCAAAGTCTGTTAAGCACCGGAAGCCCGGAGAAAATCGGTAAGTATCTATTTAATTCTTTCGAGAAGATCGCGCAGGATTTATTGCCGGAAATAGCGGAAATTAAACAAATATTGCTTAAAGCAGGCTGTTATGGTGCTTTGTTGTCAGGGAGCGGGTCGGCAGTTTTTGGAATTTTACCAAGTCGGCGCCAAGGGGAGGAACTTCTGAGCCAGTTACAGCGTTTCGGCTATAAAGATTCATGGTTAGTAAGGACGGTCGATAGTACTGAAATCTGGGAAAACAGCTAAGGAGAACGGAAGATTGGAAATAGGAGACTGAGATATGGGTAAAAGATTACTTCCTGTAAAACTAGACAGCTATAAACCTTTACGAGAAATTGTCTTAGAAGCATTAAGAGAGGCTATTATTAACGGCGTGTTGGAGCCGGGCGAGCGGTTAATGGAGATTCAGCTCGCAGAAGAGCTAGGGGTTAGCCGGACTCCTATTCGTGAGGCAATACGCAAGCTTGAGCTTGAAGGCTTTGTAGTAATGACCCCGCGCAAAGGAGCCTATGTAGCCGGAGTATCGTACAAAGATATTAAAGACGTTTTTGAAATTAGAGCGGCACTTGAAGGGCTTGCAGCAGGTTTGGCCGCTGAAAAAATAACCGATGAAGAACTTGAACAACTGGAAAGAGTCTTGCATTATGAAAAAGAACCCGATAATCTAGAGGACATGATTCAATCAGATACAGATTTTCATGCTCTATTGTATAAGGCAAGCCGTAATGAAAAACTGATTGGGATCTTAGGGAACTTAAGAGAGCAGATTCAGAGGTATAGAGCCACATCGTTGGCAGTACCGGGTAGGGTTAGATATGCAATAGCTGAGCACAGGGATATTGTTGATGCTATTGCCCGCCATGATGTCAAAGAAGCCCAGGCTCTAGCCACCGCCCATATAGAGACAGCTGCGAATATTATGTTTGAGGCCATGCGCGAACATGCTAAGCCTAAAGAGAGCAGCGAAAGTAAGCACAAAGAAGGATAATTGGAAAAGAATGAAAGTAATACTAAGATAGATAGTAATACTAAATAGGTAGTATCAATAAATAGGTAATACTAGATTTATAAAGTAATACTTAGGTAGAGAGATGAGAAAATGAAAAAAGCGGAACGTTTGGTTGCATTGACAGCAATACTCCAGTCCCGCCCAAATGAGCTTTTGCCGTTGGGTTTTTTCGCCGAACTTTTTGCCACAGCTAAATCGACAATAAGCGAGGACTTGGTCAGTGTTAAAGAAGCTTTGCGTCACAGTGGCCGGGGGACGTTGGAAACAGTTCCCGGAGCGGCAGGTGGGGTAAGATTTATACCATTGATAGAGAAGAAAGAGGCTGAACAGCTTTTAGAAAAGCTTGCTGAGGAGTTGAGCTCCCCGGATCGCATTCTGCCGGGCGGTTTTCTCTATATGGCTGATATTCTTTATGATCCGGCTGTTGTTAGGCCGCTGGGACTGATTTTTGCTGGTATTTTCCGGGAAAAAGAACCTGAGGTTGTGGTGACGATGGAGACCAAAGGTATTCCTTTAGCCCTGATGACTGCGGATGCCCTTGGTATTCCGGCGGTGGTGGTTCGTCACGGCAATAAAGTAACCGAGGGTTCTTCGGTCAGTATTAACTATGTTTCAGGATCTTCCAGAAGGATCCAGACTATGTCGCTGACCCGTAAAGCTTTGGAAACCGGAAAAAGAGTATTAATTATAGATGACTTTATCAAGGCTGGTGGTACAGCAAAAGGTATCATGAGCCTAATGGAAGAATTTGATGCCGAAGTGGTGTGTCTTGGAGTATTAATGGAAGGTGCGGTTGATGATACTCCAAGATTAATTGACAAGTATCACGCCCTTTTGCAATTGGCAGAAGTTGACCCGTTGACCGAGAAATCTGTTGTTAAAGCTAATAAACTCTAGAAATTAGGACACAAATTATTTTTTTTGGAATTTATTAAAAAAAAGAAGGATTTTTTTGTTAAATAGAGAATAGAAAAGCAAGGTTTTTTAGCAAGGTTTTGCAGGCAGAAGGGAAGGGTGGTGATACTCAGTATGGAAATTACAGATGTCAGAGTCCGTAAGGTGAATGCTGAAGGTAAAATGAAAGCAGTAGTATCCGTTACATTTGACAATGAGTTTGTAGTTCATGATGTGAAAGTTGTCGAAGGGACTAATGGTTTATTTGTAGCGATGCCCAGTCGCAAGACACCGGAGGGCGAGTTTCGCGATATAGCCCACCCCATTTCATCTGCGGCAAGGGAAAAGATTCAAACCAGAGTTTTGGAAGAGTATGGCAAAAGCTTAGACTAGTTAGAGCTAACTACTTAGAAAATATAGTATTGATTTAGATAATTACTTTTAATTTGAGATTTTTTATAATTTTTATAAAAATAGCTCAGACAAAAGAGACCGCTTACCATGGGTCTCTTTTGTATTGATTAACCTCTTTGTCAAATGTTGGCTATACAAGATTGCAAAAAATAATGTTA
>JAAYSI010000039.1 GCA_012524045.1 Peptococcaceae bacterium
CTAATTATTACCATAGCCTTCTTTATTGTGGGCTTCGTAACAGTTACCACCATTCAAAACTACTATTATAAACAGATCCAAAACAGTTCGCTAAGATTGGCCAAGATTTACTCCAGTAGTCTGACTGTAGGGGCTGAAGCCTACGAGGTAATCAATGACCTGCTTGAAGAAAAAATTCTGAATGCCAGTCAGGTAATAGCCTCACTCCAAGCTCCAACCAACGATTTACTGCGCGAAATAGCGGAAAACCTGAACATAGACGAAATCGACTACTATAGCCCAGAAGGAGAGATAATTTACTCTAATCTCCCCGAACTGCTTGGCTGGAAAACCTTTCAGGGCCACCCGGTTTATGATTTCTTACACGGCACGGAAATCAGCTTAATTGATAATATCAGAAGGGATTGGGTAACAGATAAACTTTATAAATACGGCTATTTTCGCCTTCCAAATGGCGGAATGGTCCAAATAGGCATTATAGCAGATAAAGTATATGGCTTTCTCGACAGTTTTGAGGTGCAAGAATTACTAAATAAATTGCGTAACATTAGTCCGAGTAGCCATATTTACTTTATAGATGAAAATTATAACATAAGCGGCAGCACTGATTATGACTTAATAGGTCAAAAAATAAGCTCACCAGATATTGTAAGTGCTATCAATACCGATGCTGAATACAGCCGTCACCATATTCTTAATGACAAAGAGTATTACCAGGTATTTATCCCGGTCTATGTCAATCAAGCCAAAATTGGCACCTTAGCGGTCAGTCAGCCTTTAGAAGATACAGCTGCGATTATTAAACGTTTCACCTTTGCCAGCCTAATAACCCTGATAATCTCCTATCTGTCCCTGCTTTACACCATGTTTGCGGTCAATAAGAAGGACAAGCAGCTCACCCAACTGGCCTACTATGACCACTTAACAGGTCTGCCCAATAAACACTATCTTGCAGCTTTTATGACCAGGGAAATAGCCAAGAACGAAGATGTTAACAAAGCCCTGCTGCTGATCAACTGTCGCAAATTCGGGACGATAAATCTAACTTTTGGCTATGAAGCCGGTAATGAGTTCTTACGGGAAGTGAGTCGGAAATTCGCCACCTTGCTCGACCAAAATAAAAAGCTCTTCCGCTTTACCGCATATAGATTCGCTCTCTATGTGAAGAATTATCAGGATCGCCAGGAGCTCATTGACGTCATTGAAAAAATAGCTTCAATTTTTGACAGCCCCTTTCAAATCAAAAACACCGAGCAAAATCTCGGCGTTCAAGTGGGCATAGTTGAATTAAATCAGCAAAAAGATAAAGAAAAAGAAGATTTTGACTACCTTCTTAAAGCCGTCTCCATATCTTTAGACAGTTTAAACTCGAACGGGCTACCAAATTACGCTTTTTACAATCAGGAAATGGAAAAAAGATTACGGCGGGAAATCCTACTCGAAAAAGAAATCCGGTCTGCTATAGCTGAAAATGCCACCCATAAGCTCTATGTGGAATACCAGCCTCAGTTTGATCTGCGCACTAAAAGGATTTGCGGACTTGAAGCTTTAGCCAGACTGAAATCAGCCCATTTTGGCCAAGTTTCTCCGCTGGAATTTATCCCTCTGGCCGAAAGAAACAACCTGATGGTTGCTCTCGGTAAATATGTCTTAACCTCAGCCTGCCTTTTCTCAGTCAGACTGAACCAGTTAGGTTTTAAAAATATCAAAATGGCGGTTAACGTTTCCGGGATAGAACTTCTCCAAGATAATTTCAGCGATTCCGTA
>JAAYSI010000040.1 GCA_012524045.1 Peptococcaceae bacterium
CCTTCCCTTTAAACCGTCCAATAATCTGTTTGACGAAAGTGCTTATCGGTGCTAAAATATTTAGACGTGGTGACTTCTTGCCACAACCGCACTTAAAAGGTGATTGAAAACAAACTGGTTTTTTAAAGTTAAACCGACCTTTGCAGGCGAGTCTGGGTATAGGAGGTGTAAAAATATGTATGCTGTAATCGCGAGTGGCGGTAAACAGTACAAAGTTCAAGAAGGCGATATTATTAATGTGGAAAAGCTTGCAGTTGCCGAAGGAGAGTCTTTAACTATTGACCAAGTACTGTTGGTAGCCAAAGACGGTGATGTAAAAGTAGGGACACCTACTGTTGCCGGAGCTTCGATTGTCGCCAAGGTTATCGAGCATGGTAAAGGTGACAAAGTGATTGCTTTCCGTTATAAGCCGAAAAAAAGTGTTCGGGTTAAAAAGGGACATCGTCAACCTTATACTAAGCTTGCTATTGAAAAAATTAACGCTTAAATTGAGTCTTGTTTTGGAGTAAAATTTGATTTTTGAAGTAAAATCAGCTTGGAATATGGAGAACTATGAAAATAGTTAATAGTGCTAATTTTCGAGGAGGTGAACTTCATGGCTCATAAGAAAGGTGTAGGTAGTTCACGAAACGGTAGAGACAGCCATTCCAAAAGACTAGGGGTCAAACGGGCAGACGGTCAATTTGTTACAGCCGGTAACATATTAGTCCGCCAACGCGGAACCAAATGGCACCCGGGCAAAAACTGCGGAATTGGTAGTGACGATACTCTGTATGCATTAATCGATGGTTATGTTAAATTTGAAAGAAAAGATAAATTCCGCAAACAAGTAAGTGTTTATGCGGAGAATGGCCTTGCCAAAGCCCAATAATTTGTATTTGTTCATCCCCTGGGTCAGCCCGGGGGTTTGCTTTTCTTTAGTAAGCTTTAAGAAAGAGGTGTGGGGATGTCCACTGTCTATAGGGACTTGCTTCAACAGCAACTCGATAATTTTTCAGTCCAACGTCATGACTTTTTAAATTATTTCCAAGTTATAAAAGGGTACATTCAGTTAAATATGCCGGAAAAAGCCTTGGAGTATATGGACGAAGCCTTACTTGAGTTGTTGCCGCAGCAGAATATCTCCCGAATAGCTGAAAAAACAATTGTAGCTATTTTATTAAACCTTTACTTTAGGCTTCATAAGCTAGGGATCGGAATGGAAATAAAATATCCTGAGGAAATGAAAAATGAAGAATTCTGGACTGCCAGGTGGCAGGCCGAATATGCCGATAGCTTTTATGGTTACACTATGGAATGCGTTGAGAGTATTCCCCAGGATCCGGATTTTTTAGACTCCTTGGCTGAGATTGTTTTAAGTTCGACCGAGCAAGGTTTTAGCTTCGAATTTAAGCTTTACCGCGAGCAAGAACAAATTAAACAAAAGAGTTTTGCAATTCCTTAAGACCGGACGCTATTCTTAAAGCCGGTAGTTCTTAAAGCTGAATAGAGGGATAGATTTATGTTTTACGATCGTACGAAAATTTATGTCAAAGCCGGGGACGGTGGGAGCGGAGCAGTCTCTTTCCGCCGCGAGAAATATGTTCCCTACGGTGGACCGAACGGCGGTGACGGTGGCCGTGGTGGGGATATAGTCTTTGTGGCGGATGAAGGCTTAAGAACCTTGGTCGATTTTCGTTATAAACGTCATTATAAAGCTGACCGCGGGGAGCATGGGCAGGGCAAGGATCGGCATGGTAAAGGGGCCGAAGATCTTGTTTTACGAATTCCTGTCGGCACTATTGTTAAAGATGCGGAAACTGGAGAGATTTTAGCTGACTTAACTAAACACGGTCAGAGGGAAGTAGTGGCCAAAGGCGGGCGCGGTGGTCGTGGTAATGCCCGCTTCATCAGTAATACTAATAAGGCACCGACCATTGCCGAAAAAGGCGAACCCGGAGAGGAACGCTGGCTTCTGTTGGAATTAAAACTTCTGGCGGATGTCGGTTTAGTCGGTTTCCCGAATGTGGGCAAATCCACTCTTATTTCTAAGGTATCGGCGGCCAAACCCAAAATAGCTGATTACCACTTTACTACTCTGGTCCCAAATCTGGGCATGGTACAGGTTGAAGACGAAAGCTTTGTGATGGCTGATATACCGGGGATTATAGAGGGCGCCCATACCGGAGCCGGTTTAGGGCATGAATTTTTGCGCCATATTGAAAGGACCAGATTGCTGCTCCATATAGTAGATATCTCCGGTTCCGAAGGAAGGGATCCGCTCGAGGATTTTGACATAATAAATAGGGAACTTAGAGAATATAGTCCCGCTTTGGCTGAAAGGCCGATGCTGGTGGTTCCGAATAAAATGGACTTGCCCGATAGTGAAGACAACCTAGCCCGACTTCGCGAGTATCTTAAGGATAACTACGAGATTTTTCCGATTTCAGCAGCAACTGGACAAGGGCTGAAAGAACTCTTGTACAGGATAATTCAAATCTTGCCGGAAGTTCCTCCAATTGAGTTTACCGCAAGTCCTGATGAACATAGGATGGTAAAAGCCCAAATGGAGGAGCGCTTCAGGATTGAGGTGCAGGATGACGGTACTTATGTGTTAACAGGTAAGGAGATAGAAAGACATGCGGCTATGGCTTACCTTGAAACCGAGGATGGTGTAATGCGCTTCCAGAATATCCTTAAAGCAATGGGTGTCAATGACGCCTTAAGAGAAAGAGGAATCAAAGATGGGGACAGGGTCTTGATTGGGGATTTAGAATTGGAGTGGGCTGAAGGAGGGTACTAAATTGCTAACCGGTAAACAAAAAAGATATCTGCGATCTTTAGGCAACGAATTAGAGCCAATCCTGCTTGTAGGTAAGGAGGAAATTACCCCAAATGTCCTAAAACAAGCCGATGATGCTTTGGAAGCCAGAGAATTAATCAAGATTAGGGTTCTGCAGAACTGTGCAGATGATCCCGAAAATATTGCCACAAGATTAGCTGAGGCGAGCTTCGCAGAGTTGGTGCAAGTTGTCGGACGAAATTTTCTGCTTTACCGCAAGTCGAAAGAAAAGCCTAGAATTGTACTGCCCTAAGAATTATAAAAAGTGATTTTTTTATGTACATTTTATAATTTCTCGGATACAATATAGCAATACATTATAAATGAAATGTGTTAACATAGGGTTAAGTTCGAACTAGTTGAAATATGTAAAACCGGGGAGAATAAAATGGAAGCCAATATTTATCAAGCTATAGCCGGCGGCAAACGGCTAGGTATTATGGGGGGAACCTTTGATCCTATCCATTACGGTCACTTGGTTGCAGCTGAAACAGCCCGAGTGGAATTTGACCTGGATAACGTTCTATTCATCCCTACGGGTAAACCTCCTCATAAGTTAAACCATAAGATAACAAATGCTTATGAACGCTTTGCTATGGTTCAAATGTCTATAAAAAACAATAAATATTTTAAAGTGTCCAATTTGGAAATAGAAAGAGAAGGCCCTACATATACTATAGATACTCTAAAAATTTTACATGAGCTTTTACCGAAGCAAGAGTTGTATTTTATTACCGGGACGGATGCGTTGCTAGATTTGCTTACTTGGCGGGAAGCGGATAATATCTTTAAAATGGCCAAAATAATTGGGGCTTCCAGACCGGGCTATGATTCGCGAAAATTTTTCGCGGAAATAACTAAACGCTACCCCAACATAAAAGATAGAATATTTGAGCTTGAGGTGCCCGCTTTGGCCATTTCCTCAACAGATATTCGAGCCAGAGTCAAAAACAAAAAATCAATCCGTTATCTTTTGCCGGATGAAGTACGCCTTTATATCAAGGAACACAAGCTTTATCAATGATTTAATAACTGGCAAGGCAGTTAGAAAATGCCTTAAAAAATAATATTTGACTTGACTGCGGGTGGTATACTATAGTATAAGTTGTCTTATACTATTATCAAAATTGTTTTGAGGTGAAATGCATGACAAAGACTCTGTACGTTGGCAATCTTCCGTGGGCTACTTCTTCAGAGGAACTAACAGACTTCTTCTCCCGTTACGGTAATGTTGTCAGTAGTAGAATTATTACTGACCGCGAAACGGGTCGTTCCAGAGGTTTTGGTTTCGTAGAAGTTAACGAAGAAGATGCCGAACGCTTGGCTGAGGAGCTAAACGGCGCTGAATTCAACGGCCGTGCCTTAACTGTAAACGAAGCCAGACCTCGCCAAACCCTCTAATTTTGGTTAGGGGTTTGATTAAGATAAATCTTGATTTAATGATACCATTTTGTTACGCTGGTTGAAAATTTTGATTATCTTAAAAATAGGACCCTGAACCAGAGAGAATACGGTAAATATTGCCGTATTCTCTTTGCCTTTTAGCTAACAAAGAAGGTGAAAAATTATGACTTATTCGTTGGAAAAATTTCGCCGCTTAGCATACGATACATTAAAATATGAACGATTTCAGCACACTATTGGAGTGGAAGTCTTTGCTCATGAATTAGCCAAAAGATTTGGTTTGGATACAGAAGCAGCTTCACTAGCCGCTCTTACTCATGATTTAGCTAAAGAATACCCATTGGATGAGCAAATCGAAAAAGCTAAGAAATGGGATCTAATCTATTATCCTGAGGACATTGAAAATCCCGGAGTAATCCATGGCAGACTGGCTGCCTATATCCTGGAAAAAGAACATAACATTGAGGACAAAGACATTCTAAATGCCGTAGCCAATCATACCTTAGGTCGGCCCGGAATGTCAGATTTGGAAATGTTGATATATAGTGCAGATTTGACCGAGCCCGGTCGAGATTTTCCTGGAGTAGACAATCTTCGTCAGAAGTTGTATCATGACCTTAGAGATGGTACATTGGCTTGTATTGAACACATTTTAAATCATTTGCGTGAAAGTAATAAACCTATCCATCCCCTTACTTTACTGACTTATGAAGACTTAAAAAAGGCAAATAATGCTAATAATATTAAAGAATCCTATTAATAAAGGAGGCTCCGAGTTTGGTAATAAGTTATGACCAATTGAGCCAGCTGGCTGATTTTATTGATGACAAAAAAGGCAGAGACATAAGTATTCTTGATTTAAAAGGTATTTCGATTATTACGGATTATTTCATGATCGCTACCGGAAATTCCAAAACTCAGACTAAAGCTATTGCTGATCATCTGTTAGAAAAACTACCTGAGGTAGGAATACCTATTTTGAGGGTAGAGGGTCTTCCCGAAGCAGAATGGATCTTGTTAGACTGTGGAGATTTGGTAATTCATATTATGCTCCCAGAAACCCGAGAGTTTTATAATTTGGAAAAACTCTGGGGAGATGCTCAGCGAGTTGTACTATAGGGTAAACTAGGTTCACGGAGGACAGGAAAAAATGCAAGAAAGATATCTTTTCAACGAAATAGAACCAAAATGGCAAAAACGTTGGTTGGAACAAAAAGTTGATAAAACTGAAGAAAATCCTAATAAGCAGAAGTTTTATGCTTTGGCCATGTTTCCTTATCCGTCAGGAAATTTACATATGGGTCATGTGCGTAATTATTCCATAGTAGATGTAATCGCCAGATTTAAAAGGATGCAAGGTTTTAATGTTCTTCATCCGATTGGCTGGGACGCCTTTGGCTTACCGGCTGAAAATGCCGCTATCAAAAATCAAACTCCCCCGGCCGAGTGGACTTGGGAAAATATAGCGAATATGAAAAGGCAATTGCAGGAAATGGGAATTTCTTATGATTGGGACAGAGAAATTGCCACCTGTCATCCTGATTATTATAAATGGACACAATGGATCTTTTTAGAATTATTTAAACATGGTCTCGCTTATAAAAAGAAAGCAGCGGTCAACTGGTGCCCATCCTGTGCGACAGTGCTTGCAAATGAGCAAGTAGTGGAAGGGCATTGTGAACGCTGTGATGCAGCCGTGACCAAAAAGGATTTGGAACAGTGGTTCTTTAAAATTACAGCTTATTCCGAGCAGTTATTAAATGATTTAGAAAAACTGGATGGTTGGCCGGAAAAAGTAAAAACTATGCAGCGAAATTGGATTGGGCGGTCGGAAGGAACCTTGGCTACTTTTAAAGTGGAAGGGACCGATGATCCAATACCTGTATTCACTACTAGGGTGGATACTATTTATGGTGTTAGTTATGTTGTATTGGCCCCGGAACATCCGCTTGTTGCCAAATTGGTCCAAGGAACCGAATATGAACAAGATGTGTTCTCCTTTGTGAAAAAAATGCAAGGTTTAAACGAACTTGCCCGTACTTCAGCCGAAGTGGAAAAAGAGGGCATGTTTATAGGACATTATTGTATTAATCCGCTCAGCGGGGCTAAAGTACCGATCTGGATAGCTAATTATGTGCTGCTCGATTACGGTACCGGTGCCGTAATGGGCGTACCGGGACATGATGAACGAGATTTTGCCTTTGCTAGTAAATATAATCTCCCAATAATTAGGGTAATTCTTGATCCGGCAATACCACTCGAAGATAAAGACTTGCCTATGACTGAGGCTTATGTAGATGACGGTATAATGGTTAATTCGGCTGAATTTGACGGCTTGGACAACCGGGATGCTTGGGAGAAAATGGCCACGAAACTCGAGCAACTTAAGCTCGGTGAACGCCAAGTTAATTATCGCTTAAGAGACTGGCTGATTTCCCGCCAACGTTACTGGGGTGCGCCCATACCGATAATTTACTGCGAAAAATGCGGGATAGTTCCGGTTCCTGAAGAACAATTACCGGTCAAACTTCCTGGTGACATTGTTTTTAAAACCGGCGAAAACCCACTAGTTTCTTCCGAGAGTTTTGTCAATACCACCTGCCCTCAATGTGGCGGCAGTGCCAAGCGAGAAACCGACACTATGGACACCTTTATGTGTTCTTCCTGGTATTTCTTGAGATACTGTGATCCGCATAATTCAAGCGAAGCTTTTGCCAGGGATAAAGTGGACTATTGGATGAATGTTGACCAATATGTCGGCGGAGTTGAACATGCCATTTTGCATTTATTATATTCCCGCTTCTTCACCAAAGTCTTTCGTGATTTTGGCTATTTGCAGGTGGACGAACCTTTCCAAAATTTGCTTACCCAAGGCATGGTCTGTATGGACGGTTCCAAAATGTCCAAATCCAAAGGAAATGTAGTTAGTCCTGAGGAAATTATCCAGAAGTATGGGGCAGATACCGCTAGATTATTCATTGTTTTCGCTGCTCCCCCGGATCGGGATTTAGAGTGGAGCGATCAAGGGGTTGAGGGGTGTTATCGCTTCTTAAATCGGGTTTGGCGTTTAGTTGCCCAATACCAGAGTACTTTCTCTCAAAATATCCCAGCGGAAGAGTTCCAAGACTTAGATGCCGAAGCCAAAAAAATGCGCTGGCATACCCATTCAACTATCCAGAAGGTAACAAACGATATCGCTACCAGATTTAACTTTAATACAGCAATCAGCTCAATTATGGAGCTCGTAAATGCCTTGTATCTTTATAAAGAAAAAGACAATGTAAAGCAGGCAGTAGCCCGGGAGGGTATAGAGGCGGTTCTGAAGTTATTGGCGCCGTTTGCTCCGCATATCACCGAAGAGCTCTGGAGTGAAATCGGACATAAGGAAAGCATTCATAAACAGGCTTGGCCTGAGGTAGACGAGAGTGCCCTTATCCAGGAGGAAGTAACAATTATCCTGCAAGTAAACGGTAAATTACGCGATAGAATTCAAGTACCCGTTGATGTTAGCGCTGAAGAATTAGAAAAACTTGTTCTTTCCTCAGAAAAAGTCAAAAATTATCTGGAAGGTAAGACCGTGGTTAAAGTGGTTAAGGTACCAAAGAAGTTAGTAAATATTGTTGTGAAATAAATAGAGTACTAAAGGAAATGTCTTCTCTTTGAAGACATTTTCCTTTTTTGGAAAGTGAATAGTTCCGGGGCTATCTGACAACTTTATCAAATTTAGAGGTTGTAAGATGGAAATAAAGATGTTATAATGTAAAAGGATTTTTTAAATGGAGTGATTTTTTGGAACATAGGTAAAAAAGGATAAGATTCTATTGTGCTTTTTGTTTGGGGTTTGAATCTTATATTATGCTAATCTTAGTATTTAACATTAAAGCCCTTTAGTTTGCTAAACAAATAAAAGGTCTTTTTTTATACTCTAATTTGCTTCCTAAAAATAGATAATTTGTTATTAAATTGAATCAAATAAGATGGTTGATTAAGAATTAAAGTGAGAATTACAGTTTATGCTAAGAGGTAAGTAAATTAGGCGGGAAAAGGAGTTTAGGAGGATTTATGAAAGAAAAAATTATTGTTAAGAACCTAGTAAAGGTTTTTGGCGCTAATCCGCAAAAGGCTTTAGCCTTACTCAAAGAGGGTAAGGACAAGGCTGAAATTTTAAATGAAACCGGTTTTACCGTCGGAGTTAATAATGTTAGCTTTTCTGTCAATGCCGGGGAAATTTTCGTTATAATGGGGCTTTCAGGCAGCGGAAAATCTACTATCCTTCGTTGTTTAAATAGACTGATTGAACCGAGTGCCGGGGAAATAATCGTAGATGGCACGGATATTACAAAGCTTAATGCTAAGCAACTCCGTAAATTCCGGCAGGAAAAAACGGCAATGGTATTTCAACAATTTGCTTTGTTACCGCACCGAACTGTTCTAGATAACACAGTTTACGGCCTAGAGGTACAAGGCATTCCGAAAAAAGAAAGGGAAGAAAAGGCTTTAAAAATTTTAGAAATCGTAGGCCTAAAGGGATGGGAAGATAAATATCCTTCGCAGTTGAGCGGTGGAATGAAACAGAGGGTTGGGCTCGCCAGAGCGTTAACCAATGATGCCGACATTTTGCTAATGGATGAAGCTTTTAGTGCGCTTGACCCGTTGATCCGAGAGGAAATGCAGGACGAACTGCTTAGCCTTCAACAGAAGATGAACAAAACCATTATTTTTATTACCCATGACTTAAATGAAGCTTTAAAGCTCGGCGACAGGATTGCTTTCTTACGTGACGGAGCTTTGATCCAAGTAGGTACTCCGGAAGAAATAACCACTCATCCGTCCGACGATTATGTCGCTAAATTTGTGCGCGGGGTGGATAGGAGTAAGATTCTGACCGCTGCAGATATTATGAAAAAACCGCAACCTTTGATTCCCTTACGCGATGGCCCGAATGTCGCTCTGAGGATTATGAAAGAACATGGCATATCCAGCGTTTTTGTGGTGGATCGAGAAAGACATTTACAAGGTATTATTACGGTTGATGCGGCGCTTGAAGCTCGGAAAGCGGGAATTATGAGTTTAAGCGAAGTAGAACTGGAACATGGGCCTGTAGTCAGCGAGGAAACTCCTTTGCATGATACCCTAACGGCTATGGTGGACAGTAAATTGCCAATGGGTGTGGTGAACCAGGACAATAAACTTGTCGGGATCATAGTTCGAGGTTCAATATTAGCGGCTCTGGCTCCCGATTATAGTGGGAGTGACAGTGAAGACGAACTGGCGGCTACAGCTTCGCCTGATCATAAATTAGTATTTGCTGAAGAAGAAATGGAACAAGAATCAGCTAATAGTGCGATTTAAGCGGGGGTGAAAACAATGACCAAGATTCCAATGGCAGAAGCTATTGATAAAGTTGTGAAGTGGCTACAGATTAATTTTGGGGAGAGTATAGATGCTTTTTCCGATTCTTTTGGCGACTTAATAAAATATTTAGAAAGCTATCTAGCGTTTATACCCTGGTGGCTATTAATTTTGTTATTTGCTCTGGCTGCTTGGCGAGTAAGCGGCTGGAAACTGGCTGTGGGGACGATTTTAGGTTTGGCATTTATTTTTAATCTTCAACTCTGGCCGGCATTTTTGTCGACTTTGGTTCTGGTTTTTATCTCTGCATTAGTGTCTATTGTGATGGGTATTCCTTTAGGGATTATTGCCGGAAGGAATTACAGGTTTCACCGGATCATCTCTCCAGTTTTGGATTTCATGCAGACCATGCCTTCTTTCGTTTATCTGATTCCTGCTCTATTGTTTTTAGGAATCGGAACGGTCCCAGCAGTATTTGCCACGGTGATATTTGCAATGCCACCCGCTATTAGATTTACCGATCTGGGGATTCGTCAGGTTCCGGTAGACTTGGTAGAAGTCGGTGAAGCTTTTGGTTCCACACCAGGACAGCTTCTGTGGAAGATTCAATTACCGGTAGCTTTACCTACGATTATGGCCGGTATTAACCAGACAATGATGCTGTCTTTATCCATGGTAGTCATAGCGTCAATGATTGGTGCCGGTGGTTTGGGAGCAGGAGTTTTAGAGGCCATCGCCCAGCTTAAAATCGGTATGGGCTTTGAATATGGGATTGCAGTTGTAATCATTGCGATTATTCTGGATAGATTAACTCAGGGTATCGGAAGTTCTCTTAGAACTGGCGATAAATAAGAACAGGGAATTAAGGAGGTAAAACTTATGTTTAAAAACAGGAGAGGATGGCGAACAGGACTAATTTGGGCGCTGATTATAGTGTTCGCTTTTACTATGGTTGTGGGTTGTTCTTCAAATGGAACACCAGGAGCTAACGGAGGAGCAGCCGACAAAGGTACTATTGAGGTAGGTTATGTAAACTGGGCCGAATGTGTTGCCGTAAGTAACTTATGGAAAGTGATTTTGGAAGACCAGGGTTATAAAGTGAACTTGAAACAGCTCGATACCGCTCCACTCTTTGTGGGCTTAAGCAAAGGGGATATTGATCTGTTTATGGATGCCTGGCTGCCGATAACCCATGAGGCATATTGGGAAGAACACAAGGATAATCTCGAAGATTACGGCATTTGGTACGAAGAGCCGGCTAGGATTGGCTTGGTAGTACCCAGTTATGTTACTATCGACTCAATTGAACAAATGGCTGCCGAGGCCGATAAATTTAAAAGCGAAATTGTAGGAATTGATCCCGGGGCGGGCATTATGAAGGCAACGGCCAGAGCGAATGAAGTATATGAATTAGGGTTTAACGTATTACAAAGCAGTGAACCGGCGATGCTTGCAGCTTTAGATAAAGCCTATGGTAAAAAAGAATGGATCGCTGTTACCGGTTGGAGCCCCCATTGGAAATTTGCCAAATATGATCTGAAATATTTGGAAGATCCTAAAGGTGCTTATGGCGAAGCTGAGGAACTTCATATTTTAGCAAACAAAGATTTCAGCAGTAAATATCCTGAAGTAGCTGAGATGCTTAAGAAGTTTACAATGAATGATGCTGAGATTGGTAGCTTGGAAGGCTTGATAAATGAAGGCATGCAGCCGGTTGATGCCGCTAAAAAATGGATTGAAGATAACCAAGAAGCAGTGGATAGCTGGCTGAAATAAGATTAAAGCAAATCTTTTATATTTTTTAATACTAATTTGCGAGTTCTTCGGAACTCGCAAATTTCTTTTTTATGAGTTTAAAAGATTATATTTATTTATGCATTACTCGCTCACCACCAAATATTTTTAACTAGAAGGAGGATTTTTACATAAATAGGAGAATAATCTCGGATATAGTCTTTTTCGAATAGAGTTTTCTTCAAAGAAATGTACGGATTACTGGAGGATGCTTTGTCTTGGAGACTTGGTTTCGGAGGATCTGGTGGGCAGTACTCGGTATCTTGTTGGTAGCTGCTTTTGTTAAATTTTTAATACCGGTTAAAAATCCGGTAACGGTTGACCAGGTTGCGGAAAACAGAAAAATTGTTGTCTATATAACCGGGGCGGTGCAAAATTCCGGGCTTTTGGAATTACCCCTGGATGCCAGACTTGACGATGCTTTGAGAGAGGCCGGTTTAAGCCCGGATGCCGATGTTGAAGTTTTGAATCCGGCTCAGAAATTAAAAGATGGACAAAAAATTATTATTCCTTTTGTCCAGGTTGCCTCTTCAATAGAGGGGACAACCGAAAACATGGGAAATGTTGGCGAGACAGCTCAACAAAGGGCCAAGGCGGGAGGCAGAATTAATATTAATACGGCTGGTTTGGCTGAGTTGGACACCATTCCCGGAATAGGGCCCGTGTTAGCGCAAAGAATCATAGATTATCGGGAGCAAAACGGATTTTTTAGCAGTCCGGAAGAAATCCAAAATGTCTCAGGGATCGGCTCTAAGACTTATGAAAAAATGGCGGATTATATAACGGTGGGGCCATAGAAGTATTTTTGGAAAATACTTTACAGATTATTTTATAAGTTATTTATAGTTATAAGCTATTTATTAATAATTACAGAGTTAAAAACTATTTATTAATAATTACAGATTATTTATATGTGGATTTTTCGTTAAATTAGGTTGAGGAATAGAAGATGAAAGACCGTTTAGCCAGACCGGCTGTTGCAATTCTCTGCGGCGGCTGGGCAGCAGTATGGACAAGCCTGGAAGTCAGATTATTTTTGCTGGCTTTTTTTGCTTTAATGCTTTTCCGTCTATGGCTTATTTGGAAACCTGAGGACTTTTACGGTAGAATTGTCAAACCGGAAATCTTGCTGCTCATAGCCGGGGTAATAGCCGGTTTTATCTATGGGATGCCGGCGGATAAATATATTGCCGAGCCTCTGAACTTAACTAATATTGAAGCGGAAGGCAAACTGATTCACTGGCAAATAGATCAGGATCTATTACGTGGTACCTTTGAGATACAGAATCTTAAATTGGCCACTGAAAAAGCCAAAGATACTGTCGAGTCCCAAATATCAGCTGCTGATTTTAGTGGAAAAAAATATATCTTAAGGGTTTATCCGAATTCTGAAGGCCATTGGGCTCAGGGCTGGTTAAAGGTTAAACCGGGGGATACTCTTAAACTTAGTGGCAAACTGGAACAGCCTAAGCCACCGGGAACTGCTGGAGAGTTCGATTTTACTCTGTATAATGCAGTAAGAGGTTTAAGTGGCTCAATTACTGCTCGCGGTGACGTGACAGTGCTTGTTGAGGGTAAGGCGACCTTTACCTGGGTCCTTAGACAGCAGCTCAGAGATACTTTAAATAGTTATTGGCCGGAGCAGACCGGAGTCCTAGAAGGTATTTTGTTTGGTGACGACAGCGGGATACCTAAAGAAGTATTGGATATGTATAAGGCGACCGGGGTAATGCACGTATTTGCAGCCTCCGGAGCTAATGTTGCCTTTGTGCTAGCTTTAGGGTGGGCTGCTTTCTTCTTTTTGCCGAAGAAATTAAGAATCTTGGCGACCATGGTAGTAATCATCCTGTATGCTATCCTCTGTCAGGGTAATCCGCCAATTTTACGAGCTACGATTTTAGGGCTGGCCGTCTTATTCGGAATGCTAGGTAAAGGGCGCATATCCGCCCTACGCTGGTTGATATTTGCGGCTTTACTCTTGTTTTTTATTAATCCGCTTTACCTTCGGGATACCAGCTTTTTACTGTCCTTTGCGGCCACTTGGGGCATGATTGTTTTAGCACCTAAGATCCAAAAGAATGACTGGATCCGGAAGTTGCCGCAGCCTTTGCAGACTGCTTTAGCGGTAACGCTTGCTGCTCAGATTGCTACTTTTCCGCTGTTAATTGATGTTTTTCATCGAGTGTCATTGATCGGCTTATTGACAAATGTCTTTATTTTGTTTGTGCTTGGAGCGGTACTGCAACTCGGTTTAGTTGGCACGGCTTTGCTCTGGCTCCCTATTTTGCCTTTGGCATTTTTTCAGGCTGCCTGTTGGCTGTTGCAAATAAGTGACCTAATACTTAATTTCTGCGCTAGGTTGCCCTTTGCTTATTATTGGGTTTTAAATCCGGGTTGGGTATTTTGGCTATTGTGGTATTCCTATTTAGCAGTTATGCTACTCGGCAAAGAGAAAGTCTGGTTTATAGCGAGAGTTCAGTTTAGGAGATTGAGGAATTTTGGAAAGAAATTATTGACTAATGTTTTTGGGCAGCAACTCGGGCAGAAAACCGTTTCTTTTCGGAAGTTTCAAACTAAAATTTTGAATTTTAAAGGGTTGAGACTTTTCTTTAAGCTGGCTGTTAGCAAGAATATAGGGCTGATTTCAGCAATTGTTCTTATTCTGGCTTTATTGCTGTTGCCGACTGTCGGCAAAGACCGACTGGTTGTAACTTTTATCGATGTGGGGCAAGGAGATTGTATTTTACTCGAAACAAGAACAGAAAAACTGCTGGTAGATACCGGGCCTAAAAGCGGTAATTTTGATGCCGGTGAGCGAGTGCTGGTTCCTTACCTGATGGAAAAGAGGATTGCCTCACTGGATATGCTTTTCCTCTCCCATGAAGACGGTGATCATGTAGGGGGTGCACCCTATTTGATTGCAAATATCCCAACCGCCAGAGTAGCTGTGCCGGAAGTTGGGGACAGGCTGAATTCGGAGGAATGGCGGGAAGCCATACCGCTTAAATCTTTGGCAGATGCCGGGAAACTACTAAGGTTGAAAGCAGGAGATCGACTCCTCTTTAATTCGGGCTTAGAAGTGGAAGTCTTGGCTCCGGTTGAGGTGCTTGAAGGTACTCCAAGCGATTCCAACAATAACTCTTTGGTACTGCTTTTGACTTATAATAATAGGAAAATATTGTTAACAGGTGATATGGAGATTGAGCAAATGCGCCGGATTGCCGATAGAGGGGCAAAATGGGATGCGGATTTTATTAAGATTCCGCATCATGGCAGCGCCGGTTCTCTGGATCCGTACTGGTTTGACCAAACCAATCCTCAAGCGGTGTTTATCCAAGTGGGTAGAAACAGTTTCGGCCATCCTACCTCAAAGGTGCTTCAATATTGGCAGGAAAGGGATATTCCCGTTTATAGGACAGATTTACATGGGACTGTAAGCTTAGTGATTGACCGGAAGGGTTGTAGCATCGTACCCGGTAGGACAAATCTTTAGTTATGTTAGTGTAAAATTACTTTGGGAAAAAACCAAA
>JAAYSI010000340.1 GCA_012524045.1 Peptococcaceae bacterium
CACTTTAGAGGTGTGAAATAATGGAGTATATGACCGCAAAAGAAGCTGCCCAAAAATGGAATATTACCGTCCGCCGAGTGCAGGTTTTATGTGCGCAGGGACGGATTCAAGGAGCAATGCGTCTTGGCTTTGCCTATTAGTGCCAAGAAGCCGGAAGATAAGCGGTATACTCATAAGAATGTAGAAAATAATTAACTTAATTGTTTTTGGGGTGGAGAAGATCATATATGTGTTACAAAATGAAAATAATGAATTTGAATATTAATGATTTTGGTGGTATTGCTAATCACCGGGAAGAATACAAGAAAATTTTTAATAATAAGTATCTTGTAGAATGGGATAAATTAAATAAATCACATAATGTCGATGGTATTTTCCAATATATTGAAGATTTAACTTCTAAACCGGATATAATTGTTCTTCAAGAATTCGATATTAATTCAAAAGAAGCAACATACTTTAAAGGGAAAATGGAAGGATTAGGATATAAATTAGCATCAGAAAATCCATCAAAAAGACCATCAATGACAGTTTTTTTTATAGCAAAGGGAATTGCTTACGAACACATTAAACATATACATGAAAGGAATTTAAGAGCATATGCAGTAAAATTATGTAATGACTTAGTTGTATATGGAACGCATGTACCCCCAAAATATGATGAGGTCTTTTGGAATGAACTTGATTGTTTTGTAAGAAAATATAGAAATCATAAGCTGGTTCTAATTGGTGATTTCAATACAATTAATGTATGCAATAAAAGCAGACTTGAGGCTCTTCTGAATAAAACTGGATTAATAGATGTATGGCTTGAGAAAGGTAATTATAATCCGATCTCTGTTCCTGGGGATTATGCTTTCGTATCAGAAACTATCAAAACAGCGGATGTAGAAATAGAGATTAGCCATATTGAATTTTCTGACCATCCAGTGATAATGCTAACATTGCTTTAATTGAATGAAAAGAACCTTTTAGGTGTTTGGCAGGCAACTACGTGATTACTCAATGTTTAAGGAAGGTGCTACATGAGAATTAGTGTAATAATATGTTGTAATAAATGCTGTGCTCGAAAAATTTCATACAGATTTTAAAAGGGCTCGCTTATTGTAAGAAATTTGTTATGTTTGGATTTCATCTAAAGATTTTTAAGAATTTATTAATATTAGGTAATTAAGAGATGAACATAGGAATGTTACTCAACTTTCAAACGCTGACATATTTTCTCAAACGGGGGTTTTTTAAAAAATAATCAGAAACTGATTGACGTGTTTCCGCGTACAGATTGTTCCTAATATATACACAGACATCAATTCCATCAACTCGGCCCATGTGGAGTGCGTGGTATTGATTACAAAGCTGTAAGTGTTTATTTAAGCGGGTTTCAAAAATTACATCCAAGTTGTCTACTCGACCTAAAGGGCTAAAATACGTACATGGAAACATATCGACAAGGTATTTTGGGGTAAAATTTGAACTCAAAAATTGGTAGGGTTGAGTTGACAGATTAGATAACGGCCTTTTTTCATAGAGGTTGAGGAGACAGGATGGATGTA
>JAAYSI010000041.1 GCA_012524045.1 Peptococcaceae bacterium
TACAGGAAATGAAGCTACATTGCCTATAATCACAAGCTGTAGCCCAGGCTGGATCAAATTTATTGAACATGCTTTCCCGGAAGAATTGGATCACCTATCAACCTGTAAGTCACCCCATACTATGTTAGGGGCTTTAGTTAAGTCTTACTACGCTCAAAAAACAAAAACGGATCCCAAAAATATGTTTGTAGTATCAATAATGCCCTGTACAGCTAAAAAATATGAAATAGTTCGTCCAGAGATGGAGAATAACGGTCTTAGAAATGTTGATGCTGTCTTAACCACAAGAGAATTGGCAAGGATGATAAAAGAAGCTGGAATTGATTTCGTCAACCTCGAAGACAGCAAATTTGATAACCCACTTGGCTTATCTTCAGGAGCGGCTGACATATTTGGGGTTACCGGTGGAGTTATGGAAGCGGCATTGAGAACCGTATATGAAATTGTAACAGGTCGAGAACTTCCTTTTGAAAAATTGCATGTTACGCCTATAGTTGGCTTTGATCAGATTAAAGTAGCCGAAATTCCTATTCAGAACCCTGTAGAAGAGTATAAGTTTTTAGATGGAGTAACGATAAAAATTGCTGTTACAAGCGGTTTGAGCGGTGCCCATATTCTTCTCGAAGAAGTTGCCAAAGGAGAGTCTCCCTATCATTTCATTGAAGTAATGGGGTGTCCTGGTGGATGTATAAGCGGAGGCGGCCAACCAAGACCAACTACACCGGAAATCAGACAGAAACGTTTACAAGCAATTTATAAAGAGGATGAGGGTAAAGAGTTAAGAAAGTCGCATGAAAATGAGTATATCATTAAAATATATAAAGAATTTTTGAAGAAGCCGAACAGCCATAAAGCCCATGATCTGCTTCATACTCACTATACTAAGCGCGGTAAGTTTAACCAGTATCTTGCCCAGTAGAATTATTAACCGTTTATAAAAATATATAAATACAATATAAAATGTTACTGAGCCACCCGGCTCTTTCCTTTTGTAATTTAATATGTATGTTTGGTGTAAGTTTTTAACAAAGAGGGGAAGGGATAAGAAAGAAAATGTTCTTAATAAATGGAGCAAACGAAAAAAGAACAGTTTTTCTGCAAAGAAGCAAAAAAAATGCGGTGATAGTATTTAAAGGATTGACTTTTCCGCTTCTTGTTATAATAGCTTGGGAAATGGCGGCCTACTTTGGCTTAATAAACTTTTACTTTTTACCTTCCCCCAGTAAAATTCTTGAGGTTTTTACGAATATGTTTAGCTCCGGGGCGTTAGGGCAGCATCTTTGGGCAAGTGGCAAAAGACTGCTAAGCGGTTTTTTGATTACTGTAATATCAGCAATACCACTGGGCATTTTGGTGGGAAAAGTTAGATATTTTAGCCATTGGGTAAATCCCACACTGAATTTTTTGCAACATATTCCGCCAATAGCCTGGATTCCGATTTTTGTTCTTTGGTTAGGTATTAATGAAGCTTCGAAAGTTGCAGTCATTGTGTACTCTTCTTTTTTTCCGGTATTTTTAAATACATCTCAA
>JAAYSI010000320.1 GCA_012524045.1 Peptococcaceae bacterium
TCAGGAAATAGAAATACCAATAAATATAAACAATATTCCTGAAGAAGGAATAAGCGGTTTTGATTTTATAGTAAATTATGATAAAACAGAAATGACATATAAAGGATTTGAGGCTGGAAGCATTATAAACGTTGCTTCTGCAAAGATAGAAGTTGCAGAAGTATCAAGAGGTCTAAAAATATTATATATAGATGAGTCAGAAGAATGTAATCAACCATTAATCCAATCAGGAGAAGTGGTTAGGCTAACATTTGAACTTAACAGTTCTTTTAGCGGAGTAACTCAGACAAGCTTTAGCAGTGGTTGGTCCTTTGCAAAAGTAGGAGAAGACAATAGAGTATATGGAATTGAAAATGTGGTATTTAAATCCGGAATTATTTTTACAGGGGATAATTATTCCTTAAGAGGATGGGATACATATGTTGAGCCTGAAAGAATAAACACTATGAATGTCAGGGAAGATGGAATAGGAGATGTAAGTGGAGACGGTCTTTTTAATAGTATAGATTATGTTTTGATGGACAGATATATACAGGAAATAATAGATACATTTCCTGTAGAAGATGATTATTGGGCAGGTGATGTAACTGCTGATGGATTAATAAACTCTAATGACTATGTAGCAATGAACAGGGTGTTAACGGAAGTAATAGATGATTTTCCAAAATCACGTATGCTTCCTACACCCCCTACAAATCTTCAATGGACTTTGAATAGTCAATCAGAGATAGTATTAACATGGGGACAATCTTATTGCGAGGAAAGCAGTTTGTTTGAAGGATATAAAATATATGTAGATGGTCATGAAGTTGGAACTACAACAGCGCTTACATATGCAATTACAGATATTGAAGGCTATATGCCAATTGTTACTGTAACAGGATATAGTGTAAGTCCGTATCAAATAGTGGTTGAGTCCAAACCTAGTAATGCAGCAGTAATTGATTTGGAAACTGATATAATAAAATTAACTAAAGATGTTGAAATAGAAGGTGACTTGGTCTATGACAGGGGAGTTATAGATCTAAATGGCCATACACTTATTGTAAAAGGAAATCTTACATTAACGTCAGATCCTTCAGATTCTCAAGCATATTGTACACTCAATATAGGTGGAGGCACATTGGTGGTATGGGGAGATTTTAAAATGTCTGAGTATAGCAGACTTGTTATGAGAAACCAAAATGACTATGTTCTGGTTAATGGTAATTTTGAAACTATATCAAAGATAGACCATAAAAATAATTCAGAAATTGAAAAGGGTGGAGATGGTGCCCCATGTCTTACCAACGGCAGATTTGAGGTGCTTAGAAATTTTTATCAGTTAATAGGTAATGATATGATTGGTGATCCTCGAAATTTTGCTACCGCTGAAAATCATACAACAATTTTAAGTGGTCCTGATAAACAAACAATATGGTTTGACAGAGCAGTTGTACAGAGTAATTATGAACATTCATTTTTTGAAAATCTTGTTATTACTAAGCCACTTGAAATAGGATATGAACTTATATTGATAGAGAAGGATTCAACAAAAGCGTGGAGAAATTTAATAGAAAGGTTTTCCTATGAGCCTGAAGAACCTGAAGAAGTGCCTAATATACCTATACAAAGGCATGGTATAGGAGTTGTGTCCGTTTATGCAAAAATATATGCTTTAGGTGGATATAAGGACGGTGTATTTTATAACGTTATAAATGAATATGACCCTCTTAAAGGAGAATGGACCGGCAGGCAAATGAGCATGCAGAGTGCAAGAAGAAATATGGGAGTTGTTGAAATTGATAATCAGATATATATTTTAGGTGGTCAAAGCAGTAATGGTTATGAAGGAACCATTGAAAATTTTTCAGTAGTAACACAGACAGGAAACATAATTAATGCCAATGGAAATATGACACCCAGAGCGGAGATGGCAGTAGTAGCTTCGGGAAATAAAATATATGTGATAGGTGGATATAACAGTGAGGGCTGCAGTGATGTTTTGGAAGTATACGACATTATTGACAATGAGTGGAGTCAAGGAGAAAGTATGTCAGTTGCAAGACGTGGAGCTGCAGCAGTTGTGTTTGATGGAAATATATATGTCATTGGAGGTAAAAATAATTCAGGAGAATATTTATCCACAGTTGAAAAATATAATATTGATTCGGGTCAATGGGAAACTATAAGTGCTCAGTTAAAATATCCAAGAGCTTATTTGGGTGCCGAAGTTATAAACGGTAAAATATATGCACTTGGAGGATTTAACGGCAAATCTCATTTATCTGTTGTAGAGGTATTTGATCCTGAAAAGCCTGAAAAAGGATGGGTAGATTCCCATAATATACTAAGACCGATATATGATGGTGGTAAACACAAAAAAATTCCTGAACCAAGGAGTTCATTTGGAACAGCAGTGGTTTATAATCAAATATATTTAATCGGTGGAGAAGATAAAAATGGACTTATGGAAAGATCGCTAAAATATGTTGTTGGTGAAATGCCGGGATTAAGGATGTATGCCGGTTCAATAACAAAAAATACCGTGGGCGACAGGATTTTGTCGGGTGATTTTTATGAAAGTATAACTGATTTGAGCATAGATTCACCAGAGATACCGATTAATTTAGAAAGAACATATAATTCAATGGACAAGGATGAGGAGACATTTATAGGAAAAGGCTGGAGATTTACTTATGATTCTTATTTGGAAATTAAACAAAATTATGGGCGGGTTACAGCATCTTATTTAAATGTCAGAACCGGACCTGGTACGAATTATAATTCAATAGGACTTGCCCCAAGGGATTCTATATTAAATCTTGAAATTGAAAACGGTAATGCTAAAACATATAATGGAAACTGGTATAAAGTATATTTATCAAACGGTGAGTATTACGTACATAAAAATTATATTAATATTATTCCATCAGGTGTTGAGATAAAAACAGAAGCCGGGAGGAGTTTGGTGTTTGATTATGATCCTGATACCGGTGAATACATATCCTCATATGGAAATTATAGCAAAATTTTCAAAAGTAATGATAAATATATTTTGGTTAAAAATGATATGACAAAGTATGAATATAAAAAAAGTTCAGGAGATAATTTGTACAGATTGTCGGTGATTAGGGACAAGTATGGAAATACACTGAATATAAGTGGAAGTTTGCAAAATGGAATATACAGGATTAACGAAATAAGTGATGGAGCAGGAAGGTATTTGAGATTTGATTATAATGATTTGGAGAAAACCATAACAGCAACAGATAATGAAGGTAGGACATTTGAATACAAATTAAATAATGATGGACAGCTTCAAGAAGTTATAAATGAATACGGAAAGGGAACAAGATATATTTATTATACTTCTGAGGATTTTACTGATGATGATCCAGGTAATAATGTTAATGATGAGAATTTAGAGAAACTAAGTGTTAATATAGGAAGATTGAAAAATGTAGAAATACAGGTAGAAAAAGAGGTTAACGGTACAATTGTAGAGGAGTACCAGGTGATATTAACAAATTATTATGATCAGTACGAAAGAATGTATAAACAAGATGATACATACAAGAAAGTAAAATACTGGCTCTTCTTAGATGTAAATATGGATGAGAATGCTGAACCTGACACAGGAAATGAAGTAATAGGCACTGTGAAAAGACAGTTTATAGACCAAAATAACATTCCTACAACTATAGAATATAGCAGCTTTTTAAAACACCCCATAAGAGAGGAACACCCGGATGGTGGTATAATTGAGTATGAATACGAGATAAAATACAATGGTGCTTGGACAAATATAACAAACATTGGCATGGATGAAGCTATAAAAATAATAGGAAATAAAGATACAAGATATTTTGTAAAAGATAAATACGGCTATACTACTATGCGCGAAATTGATGTAAACGGAAATCTTGTAAAAGAAACCGAACGCTATGATGCAAGTGCGGTAGCAACTGTAGATGCACCTTATACTGAATATTCATATGATTTTAACTTGGTTCTAGATAATTTGGATCAAAGTAAAAACAACCTTATAAAAGTAGAAGAGAAAAAAGCAAATAATATAACAGATTCTAAAACAGAATACGTATATGACGGAGTAAAATTAGTTATGAAAAAAGAACGAATTGACCTTGATGATGGAAATGAAGTTTATGCTGTAACTGAATATACATACAACCCTGACCATATTATAAAAGGACTTGTACAAAGAGTTACAAATCCAGATGGAGTAATTACCGAATTTGAATATTATACGAATGGATATTTAAAAGCAGTAAAGGATCAAGATGGAAATGAAACAAAATATGTTTACGATGGTATTGGAAGAGTTGTAGAGAAGACTACACAGATGGGCTTTAAAACAATCTATCAATATAAAGATGAGGATGAGAATGAAAGCAGGGTGAAAAAAATAATAGTAAGTGATGGAAAGGGAAGGAACAGCATAACATTGACAGAGGAAGATGGTTACGGAAACATAATAAGAGAGGTAACACCTAAACAGTATGAAGAAGGTGAGGAATATGAAACAAGATATGAATACAATTTAAGAAATGAGCTTGTAAAGAAGATTGAAAAATTAACAACCGGAGATATATATATTACGAGATATGAATATGACAATGCAGGAAATTTACAAAAAGAGATAAAGCCTAATGGAGATACCTACGTAACTGAATATGATAAAATGAATAGGATCAAGAAACTTACTTATAAAAAAGGTCCAAATGAAGATGACGGTGTTGTACTGGAAGAGTACTTTTATACCATGCCTGAACGTGAAACAGGAAGTAATTTAAAAAACAATGTGATTGAGAAGAGAGTTTATTATGAGGATGAACAGGATAAATACATAACTACAAAAGTAATAAGGGACTATAAAGCAAACACAGA
>JAAYSI010000042.1 GCA_012524045.1 Peptococcaceae bacterium
CAAAACATCACAATCCAGCCAGATAGTCCTTTCCCCAAGTTTGGAGACATCAACAACCGAACGTAATGACCTGCCTATTAATCTCTGAATTTCCATAGTCCGTCCGCCAATTCTACCCCTGGTCGCTTCTCTCTGATTTCGGACACCGGTAGCTCTCGGCAGCATCGAATATTCCGCCGTCACCCAACCATTGCCGGTACCTTTTTGAAAAGGAGGCACCCTCTCTTCAACCGAAGCAGTACAGAGTACTTTGGTCTTCCCTACTTCAATTAAAACAGAACCCTCGGGAATCTCCGTATAAGCCCTAGTTATTTTAACCGGCCTGATCTCATCATATTTTCGTCCGTCAAATCTTGTCATAATTTTTCTTCCTTTCTCTTAAAAATATCCCTACTGCTAAAACCGCCAAAACAGCAACCACCACTCCGGCAGTTAATAATATTCTTGCCACTAAATCGAAAAAGAACTGCTCCGGGACCATTTGAATTAAAATATCTTTTTGGGGATCGAGGATCCAAAGATCATTGGTGAATATTAGATAATGGAAATTATTCCAAAATGTAAAAAAGTCTTTATGTATCTCCCAAGCTATCACCCCGGCCAATAAAGCAAATAAAGCCGTACCGGATAAATAGCCCGCTGCCCATACTTTCGGAAATCTATTGCCGCTCAAAGCGATTAACATCCCTAATAAAAATATTAAAAATATTATAGCCTGGAGGCGAACCAAATAAGCATTTTTATATAAATCCTGGACATCAACCATATGAGCAATTTCCCGCTGATTAAAGACCTGCTGTTTTTTTCCTTTAATCTCAGCCTCAATATTTAAATCCGACCGTTCAGCCTTTATGTAGGCCAATAATTGCTCGGTCGTCCTCATTAAATCCTCTTCGCTCATTCCTATAGTTTGAGCCGTGGCCAACTTCTCATATTCAGCCTCAAAAAAGTCAAGATCAAAAGCCTTAAGCTCAACTACAGTTAAAAATATCACCACGATTAAAAGCAACGCACATATAATAGATAGAAGTTTCGCAATGGTTTTTTTTCCCGGCATTTTATTCCTCAATACTTTCTTAATTTCCTCACTAATTTCTAACTACTCTAACTAAGATTCGCCTCAATAATGCTTATTATCCTAGTATTTGCTACGACTGGCAATAGCCAGTCCGTCGCCAAATGGCAGTACACTTAAGGTGAAGTCCGGCAGTTTGGCCAGTTGCTGCAAAAAGTCCCGCATTGAATTAACCATCCTGTTGTATTTTGCGTCATAGTTCGAACCCGGGACCACCCAGCCTCTGAATAAAACATTGTCAACTACCAGCAGGCCACCGGGCGCAACCAGCGGTACCACCAAAGCCAAATATTCAGGATACTCACTCTTACCGGCATCGACAAAAACAAAGTCAAATTGCTCGTTTACTTGCGGCAAGTAATTCAGAAGATTTTCCGTCACAAATTTAACTTGTTCCACAAGGCCGGCTCGCTCGATATATTCTTTGGCCAGGGCCATCCTCCCTTTATTCATATCCACTGTCACTACTTTGCCGCCATTTTGGCAGACTCCTCGGGCAAGGTAGATCGTCGAATAGCCGATGGCCGTGCCCAATTCCAAAACAGCCCGCGCTCCGCTTAATTTGACCAATTGTTGTAAGAAATTTCCTACCGCCGGAGTTACCACCGGAATAGTCTGCTTAAGAGCAAGTCGCTCCATCTCCAAAAGCAGTTCATCCCTAGCCGGTAGGAGGCTCTCAAGGTACTTTTCCAATTCAAAAGAGTAAAACAACGCCGGCTCACTTCCTATACATTCCCATCTATTAGCTATAGCCTATACATTTTTCAAATATTTATATTTTATCCGTTCAAGAAAATATTTTATCTCAAAATATTTTATCTCAAAAAACTCACTTAGTAAAACTTTCCGGCAAAAAAGCCCAAAGCTTTACAAAAAGACCTGTCGGGCCAAGTCGACCAGCTCACTGTCCACACTTCGCCCCTTGCCGTCAGCTATAATTTCCAGAGCTTTATCAGCAGGCAGCCCGGACCGGTAAGGCCTGTCCTCCGTTAAGGCTGCATACATATCGGCAATCGTCATGATTCGGGAACCGGTGCTTAAAAGATCCGCCGATAGACGGAAAGGATAACCTTTACCGTCCAGCCTTTCATGATGATAGGAAGCCCACTCAATAATATTCCTGTCAAAGCCGGCTGCCGAAAGCAAATTATAAGTGTAGTAAGTATGGGACCTGATAATCTCTATCTCCCCGGAATGCAGTACCCCAGGCTTGTCCAGAATTTTTTGCGGGACGGCCAGTTTGCCTAAATCGTGTAACAAACCGGCCAACATGATATCTCTCTGGTCCTTTTCAGGCCAGCCAAGATGGCCGGCTAATTTATAGGCATTTTCAGCTACCCTCCGCGAATGCTTACCGGTAAATTCACTTTTTTGGTCAATCAAAAAGGCAAAGATATCGCCTAGGTTTTCGATAAATTCTCGACTGCGTATCACATCGCAAATTCCGTCATAGTCCACACAATCCTGTTCCGTTTTACTAAAAAACAGGAAATCCAAAGTCGGGTTTAGCAAATCAAGTTCACTTAAATATAGCCAAAAAGCCTCCTCGCCGGCGACTTTTTCCAGAGCCTGTACCACTTCCGGATAGAATTCCTTACCGGAATTAGCTCTAACGTAATTCAGAATTTCAGTCCGCTCTTTATAAGTGGTTTTTTTGCGGGGCATATACAAATCCAGTTTATCGGCCAAAGAAATTATTTTCGCCATCAACGGTACATCAGCTTTTATAGCCGGTATTTTATGGTGATCGAGTATGGCTGCAGCCAGTTTATCCCCACCTGGAAAATCCTTTAAAATCTCCGCTCCGATTTGGGAATGGACCTCCATCAGTCGGCTTTGGCCATGAGCTAAGGCGAAACCGCCCAGTGCTCCGATATCATGCAGCAAACCGGCCAGCAAAAGTAAAAACAAATCAGAACCCTTTAGACCAAGAACCTCTCCTAGCCGCACACTGATATAACCCACTCTTTCGCCATGTTGATAGCCCACTTCCAGGCTAAACCCTTTACGGACTTCTTCATCCACCAGAGCCAAGTCCAGCGCTTGGGAAAAGCTCCACATTTGCCTTACTGCTTGTTCAGCCGTTTCTAAATTCTGCATAACCCACCCAACCTCTTTCGCAATATTCTAGGCAACCAACACTATACCACAAAAAGCCTATTTATTCCTCTTAAAATCCAAAATATCCTGAATATATTCTATTTTTCACTTGTTGCAGATTTTAAGCAGGCCGTTAAAAATGGCTTGCGCTACCTTTTCGGCAAAGGCCCCTTCCCGCATCAAGCTTTCCGTTTCCGGATTGGAGATAAAGCCTGCCTCAACCAAGACAGCAGGACAATTGGTATACTTTAGAACCCTAAAGTTGGCAAACTTTACTCCACGGTCCACCTGGCCTGTTTTGCTAACCAATTCTTTTTGAATGACCAAAGCAAGTTTTTCGGCTTGGCCACCCGGTAACCAAGCATAAGTCTCCACGCCTCGGGCCCTAGGATTAGTGGCAGCATTGGCATGAATAGAGATAAAATAGCTTGCCCCCCAAGTATTGTTCTTTTTGATCACATCATCCAGATCGCCGTCGTGGATTAACAAACAAGCCCAATTCACAGCTTGCAGCTTCGCCAACAATGACTTGGCCACTTTCAAGTTTTGCTCAGCTTCCAACAAACCGCTCGGTCCTACTGCCCCAGGGTCGTAAAGCCCATTATCCTTCGGGCCATGGCCGGCATTAACCGCTATTCTCATGATTTTCCCTTCTTTCATTGTTTTATAGCAATAAAAAAACACAAGATCTGACAGGCATTGCCCGCAAATCTTGTGTTTAATTTCTTACATCTTATTGGATTTTGCACCCCGTGTCAAGGCATCCAATATGTTTTTAATACCACATAATGGAATATCGGGATGTTAAAATATTTATGATATTTATTAAGTCAGCTGGTATTTGGCCCTCCCCAGCTCGTATAAATTATTACCGTAACAATCGACCAACACAATCGCCGGCAAATCCTCGACCTCCAGCTTGTGGATTGCTTCCGGCCCCAGCTCCGGATAAGCAAGCACTTCAACCTTTTTTATACAGCTACTGAGTAAAGCGCCGGCGCCACCGATGGCTCCAAAATAAACCGAACCGGTTTCTTTGATTACCTGCAGGACTTCCGCCGAAAGCGGTCCTTTACCAATCAGCCCGCGCAGGCCTTTTTCTAATAAGATTGGCGAATAAGCGTCCATCCGGCCGCTGGTAGTCGGCCCGGCCGAACCGATAATCCTGCCCGGCGGAGCAGGAGTCGGCCCCACAAAATAAATAACTTGCCCCTCAGGCTTAAAAGGCAAGTCTTCCCCGGCAGCTAAAGCCTCAACCATTCTTTTATGGGCTGCATCCCTTGCCGTATAAATTATCCCGTTTAACAAGACATTTGACCCGCATTTCAAACTGCCTATTGTCTGTTCGCTTAACGGAGTGAATACCCTCATCCTAAGGCCTCCTTTCCCTCTAACACTATAGTCCGATGCCTGGCCGCATGGCAGTTAAGATTTACCGCCACCGGCAGTCCGGCTATATGGGTCGGGAAAACCTCAATATGCACAGCTAAAGCCGTAGTCCGCCCGCCATATCCCTGCGGTCCTATTCCCAAATTATTTATCCTCTGTAAAAGCTTATGCTCCAGTTCCGCATAAAATTGCTCGGGATGTCCGCTTCCGACCTCCCTTAACAAGGCTTTCTTAGCTAACAAAGCTGCTTTTTCCATAGTTCCGCCTATGCCCACACCGACAATAACAGGCGGGCAGGGGTTGGCTCCAGCCTTATCCACCGTAGCCACAACAAAATCAAGGACCCCTTCCACCCCATCGGCCGGTTTAAGCATCTTTAAAGCTCCCATGTTTTCACTGCCAAAACCTTTTGGAGCCAGTGTCAGCTTTAATTTATCGCCGGGAACCATATCATAATGAATCACAGCCGGCGTATTGTCTCCGGTGTTCACCCGCAAAAAGGGATCGGCGACTACAGACTTACGTAAATAGCCCTTGGTATAGCCTTGGCGGATTCCGGCATTTAGAGCTTCCGTCAGACTCCCGCCCACAATATGTAAGTCCTGGCCGATTTCCACAAATAAAACGGCCATTCCGGTATCCTGACAAATCGGTATACTCTGCTCGGCCGCTATCTCGGCGTTTTTCAGAAGGGAATCCAGTACTTCAAGTCCTTGCGCCGATTCTTCGCTTGCTTTAGCTTGTTTCAAAGCCTTTCTGATATCTTCATTCAGCACACAATTAGTCGGCAAGCAGAGCTCTGCCACTGCTGCCTCAATTTCCATCACATCTAGCTCTTTCACCTATGTCCTCCGTTTCTGCTGCTAGGTTCGAATGCTGCAACCATCAATGCTTTCCTGCACTCTGGCAAGCTTATCAACCAGGGCCTCAATGAAAGAAATAGCCTCCAATTGAGCATTGCCTTCGTTGGGGAACTCCTCTAAGAGTCCACTTAAAAGCTCAACTCTTTTTTCATAGGCCGATTTAACCAGCTTTTCGCCTTCCGGCAGGATATTCAAACGAACAACTCTACGATCCCTTTTTTCTCTGACCCTTTCCACATAACCTGCCTTTTCCAGCTTATCGGCCAAATCCGTTGCCGTACTGCAAGCTGAAGAGATTTCTCTACACAGCTCACCCATTGTTATCATGCCCTTTTCGTAAACAATACACAGGACATCAAACTGTTGTCTGGAAATACCCAACTCCTCAGCAAATTGATTTTTCTGCTTATGGGTTATAGTGCTTAGTCTTTGCAAAAGACCGTCCAAATGAGCCGCAAGGTCCTTGTCATTCAGCATTACAACACCCCATCAATAATATAATTGGCAGAAATATGGTAATTTCCTCTATAATGCTACCATAAATCGGTAAATAATTCTAGATTATTTTTAATTATCAGAAAATAAATATTTTTCAAATATTTCTTCCCTAAAATTTTAACGTAAGCCATTTTTAGTAGAAAAAATTATACACTACCAAAAATTATACACTACCAAAAATTATACACTACCAAAAATTATTAGTCTGCAAATTAAAAAATGCTTTTTAAAATTTTCTTTTTAAAATAATTTTGAAATATTCCTATCAAAGTACTCCGAATCAGAAAGTTAAAATATACCTGTTAAAATTTTCTTAGTTAAAAGCTAAATATCTTAGTTCACAAAAATATTAAGGGAGCTTGGAGAATCTAGCGGAAGCTTTTGATCTTCAAGCTCGGCCGGCGGCACTGAACTGGCATTAGACTCTTGGACTTGTTCCGGATAGACCAAACCTGAACTATACCCGATCAGATCATTGCGAAATCTTAATTCCTTTAAATCCAAACCCCTGTAGCTTACCAAATCTTTTCCTTCCACCCGGATTTGGACAATCTCCACCGTCGAAAACTGGGCTACCGTATTAACCAAACCATATAATGCGGTTTCGGCTGCGACATTGCTGTAGGGCTCCAAAAATTCCTTGCTTAAATCCACTGTGGCGATTCCGTTTTTAATATTTATATCCAAAAGCTTAGTTTCCGGGCTAACTGCCGTATAAGCATCCGCAGTACCGCCGACAGGCCCCATCAACCACTGATTCACCGTTTCTCTGGCCAAACTCAAAGTCTTGGGAATTGTCCTTTCCACTTCAACTAATTCTTGCCCGCTAGAGTCCGCAAAATATAACTTAACCGTCTGTTCCCCCTGTTCCGGCTGAGTAATCACCGGTTGAGCATCTTCGACAGGACTTTTTTTCAAAAACTGACTTAACGGAGCAGTTCCTCCACCTTCTTTCACCAAACTATCCAAAATATTACATCCCACTAAGAACAAAATCGTAACTATACACAAGAAAAATACTAACAACGTTCTAGCTTTTTGCATCTTAGCCTCTCCCTTCTTAGTATTCCGGGGCCCGATGCCTGTCCCCAAAAGAAAATTCCTAAAATTAAAATATGCTTTGTCCTAAAATAATAGAATCTCAAGCAAATAAATAGTAGAATAAAAATACAGAGTATTTCATGGGATTCGAGATAGATAGAAAAATAGATAGCAAAAAGAATTCAAAGAGGGGTAGATACTATGAAAATGCGTGCTTTAATCATCGACGACGAATCTCCGGCTCGCAAAGAGCTGCGCTTTCTCCTGCAAGCCTTTGACGATGTCCAGGTTGTAGGCGAAGCCGAAAACGCGCTCGAAGCGATGGAATTGATTGAAAATGTACCTTATACCGTAATTTTTCTGGACATTAATATGCCCGGAATCAATGGTCTGGAATTAGCTAAAAAATTAATGGATAAAGAAAATGCTCCGGCTGTGATCTTTACTACTGCCTACGAAGAATATGCTTTTCAAGCCTTTAACGTTCACGCCTATGACTACCTGCTCAAGCCTATTAATCCCAAAAGACTTGAGGAAGCTATCCAAACCGTCCGCGAGCGCAAAAAAATTAACTGTCCCGCTCCGACCAAGGCAACTCAACAAGAAGAAGATGCTGACCTTCGGCCGCTAGAAGTCATCCCTGCCGAACAAAACACTAAAACCATCCTAATCCGTCCTGAAGAAATAGTTTATATTTCTACCGATAAAGACAACGTGATTATCAAAACAGAAACCGAGACCTATCTAACGCGTTTCACTCTCAAAGAACTTGAAGCTCGCCTGGACCCGAAAATGTTCTTCCGCACCCACCGCTGCTATCTAGTTAATTTAAGGAAAATGCGAGAGCTCATTCCCTACTTTAGCGGTACTTATACCGCAGTTGTGCAAGATAAAGAAAGGACCGAGGTTCCCGTTAGCAGAACCCAGGCCCGTAAACTCAAAGATATTCTTGGAATTAAATAAATGGTAAAAATTAAATAAATTGAGTGCCTACTCAGAAAACTACTACAAATGATAAAAAACTCTAATAAAAAACTCTAATAAAAAACTCTACCTAAAAAATCTAAGCAAGAAAAAGCCTACTTTCTTTCCTTTATAAGTCAGACCGGGGATTTCTTCCGACTTCCGCTCGCCCTCATACTCCACTAACTCAGCTTGCTCTTCGGCGCCGGTCTCCATCAACCTTCCTTGCTTGTCGGCGTCAACTACTAATTCTGCTCCCTGGTCATCTTCTTGTTCGGCCTCTAATATTACTTCTTGCTGGCTACCACTCGCTTCGATAGTGGTTGACTCTTCCACATTAACAAAACAGAGCGGCGGAAAGAGAATACACCACCAATTAGCACCTTCAGCCTGGCCGATCTTAATCTTGACTGCTTCGTATTCCCCACCGGGCAGGACTATATTGCCGTAGGATTTAGTCGGAAACAAATGTCTACCGTAGTCAAAGGAAACCGGATAGTTTTTTCCCCATTCGCTGACCACCTGCTCAGCTATATATATTAACTCTCCTTCCATCTCTTTGATTATCTCCCGTGATTCGGCCAAAGAGCTTGCATCGGCCAAACGAGGAGCAAGTTTTTGCAGGATTCTGTCCCGGACTGCAAGTTTAAGCATCTGGTCTTCTTCGCTGTCCGAATTAGCTAGCACATGAAATCTAATTAGCTCCGTCGGGTTGACATTAGCCGACGGATTTCTTTTATCTGTGCTTAATCCAGTTACTAATAACAAACAGATTACCAAACAAATTAGTCCAAACCCAATACTTCTTTTCCTTAACAAAACTCCTGCTTTTCTTTTTTTTCCGAACATTTTTCTCTCTCCTTGTAGTAAAAAACTAAAAAAACTCTTTGCGGTAATTATTTCCAACAAAGAACCTTTTTATACAAGGAGCATATTTCCAGAGGGATTTAAATAGAATTCATCAGGCCCACTTTGTCCGCCTAAGCATTGTACTCATGTTAGCACTTAGTGAGGAGAAAAATGTTCCTGGATCACAACTCTTTTTTTTACCTTCTATATATTAGTACCATCGCCGGCTTAGCCACCACCTTCGGCTGCCTAATCGTCCTCTTTTTAGGCAACCCGCCTGAAAAACTCCTAGCAACGCTGTTGGCCGCCGCCGGAGGGGTGATGCTCTCGGTCGTTTTGCTCGACCTAATCCCGGTCGCTTTAAGCTATAACCGGCCTTGGCAATTTTTAGCCGGCTTTGCAGTCGGCAGTCTTTTCATGTTCACTGCCGACAAATTCCTGCAGTATAAAAATAACAAAAACGCCAAAACTCGCAGAGCTCAACTCAAAAGAATCGGCTTGCTGGTGGCGTCAGGGATAGCACTACACGATATTCCCGAAGGTATGGCCATTGCCGTAGGCCAAGAATCTACCGCCCATATCGGGACGGTAATAGCCCTAGGGATAGCCCTACATAATCTACCTGAAGGGATGGCCACCGCCACCCCTTTATTAATGGCCGGGATCCGAAAATCTAAAATTTTAAGTTTAACATTTGGAATTGCTTTCTTTACTCCGCTGGGCGCAATTCTAGGTAAAATCGCCCTCAATTTAGTACATGGTTCTCTCTGTTTTTTTGTCTCATTGGCTGCCGGGGCGATGACCTTTCTCGTACTCGGAGAGTTACTACCATTAGCTAAAGAACGCTATCCGGGCTGGGCCTTGTTTGGGGCCGTCTCCGGCTTTATATTCTTCCTATTAATAGTCCTTTTCCTACCACATTAAATATATTAATTATTTTCCTGCCACATTATATCGATAGTTCTTTTTGGGCATTACGCTATTTCAGGACCATGCTAGCATATTCACCCATCGCTTTATAGCCCTCTTTATTCGGGTATTTCCCGTCATCGGAATAACGTTCGAGGATTTTATCCTCCGAATCAAATAAAACTGTTTTGAAATCCAAGACAGTTATTTTATTTTCAGCAGCATAGGCTTCCTGCCATTCCCGGTATGCCTTGTAAAGCTCTTCCGTCCCGGGAAAGGGCAGCGTCAGAGCTAAAATCGGCTTAATATGGTTTGCTTGCGCCTTTTCGACCATGGCGATCACATTCTTCTGAAATTCTTCCAGCGATTTACCCCGCAAAGCATCGCCCACCCCGGCAAAAATTACTACCCTACCCGGGTCCTTAGCTAACACATCAGCGTCAAAACGCGCCAGCAAATCCTCAGCATTCTGGTAGGTTCTGCCCGCGTTCAATACTTCGATCTCTAAGGCTTGAGCCACATAAGCCGGCCAGGAATCCTCCACTTTACCCGGATAGCCCACGGTAAAGGAATCCCCAAGGCAGACAATCCTGCTATTGGTTAGCGGTTCTTCCTCTGGCTCGGAGTCACCTGTAGCCGGGTTCTCGCCTTCTGAGCTTTCGTTCCCCGGGGGTGTCTGCACCGGATTATTGGCCACCGGCTGGGTTTCTAAGCCGGCTTGCCAAACATTCACCAACGCAACAGCCATTATAATCACAGATAAAAAGACTGCAATCTGTATTATCCTTATTTGAAAGCGATAAATACGCACTATTAACCACCTCTTCTTTCTTTTTCTACACTATTCTCTTAATTCCTTCCTTACCGCTCCACTCTTTTGAAATTGAAGTTTGCCCTACTTCGAAGAAGCACTTAAACAGCGCCCCTTGCATAATTTGATACATAAGGAGGTGCTTAAACCCAATGGAATACATCCAAAAAGCACGTGAATTGGGAGAAGCTTTGCTTAAAACCCCGGAAATTACCAAACTTAAGGAAGCCGAAGCCGAGATAAGAAAAGACCCCTTTGCCGCCGAGGCCTTTGCAGAATACCAGGAAAAAGAACGCAACCTTGTAGCCTCGCAAATGTTCAGTAAAGTACCCTCGGAAAAAGACAGCCTGGCCTTGCTGGATTTAAAAATGAGACTTATCCGCCAGTATCCGGCTATCCGAAATTTCTTTGTGCATCAGCAGCAATTTGAAAAAGTCATGGCTACCGTTAATTTGACCATAACCACAACCATCTACGGGATGCCCAGTACCGACCAACTGCCATTACCTGACGAATTAAAAGGCCTGGCTCAACAACTGCTAAATAATATCAGCGGCGGCCAAGAGCTGCCCAAAATGCAAATCCCTGAAGACTTTAATCTTCCTGCTAATCTTAAAAATCTGTTAAATCGTCAATAGTGTTACAAGGGCTTATTATATCGCCATAAATTTTATGGATCTTGTCTTAGATTTTATGGATCTTGTCTGAATCTTATCTTAAAAAGGGTGGTGACGGGTAAAATTGACAAACAATAAACTTGAGCAGACTAATGGTTCTTCTGCCGACCTTTCTCCACCCTTTTACCTTCCTTTAATCACTTCGCTATTGATTTCCGAAAGTCTATTTCCTGACCCGGACAGCCCGGCTGCTACTTTAATCATCCCTTTAGTCCGAATCCGGATTCCCTATGCCTATTTCCTTATAGTCGCACTGGATCTAATCACAGCTCTTTTAGTTAAATGGTATTATGGACCTACTTATAGTCTCCTCGCACCCCAATATGCTTCCGCGCTACCGGATATCGAAAGCCTTAGACAGATTTACGGGCGCCCTACCGGCCAACAAACATTTGAACGTCAAGAGACAGAACAGCAAGGGGTTGAACAGCAAGGGGTTGAACAGCAAGCAGCTGTCTCCACCCCTTTGCTTCCTGTAGGCATGGCCTTTAACATTTCCTTCAGCAGCCCCTTTTACGAGCCGAACAGCAAAGTGTCCACCCTTTTTACCCTCGAACTAAAAAAAATTCGCAATATCCCCGGTTATTTACTGCCGGTAGCCACTTTGCTATTGTATATCATCCTCCGGCCGCTTTTTCTCAACAAGCAAAACCAAAACCAAGATAATAGGGATTAAAAAAAATAAACCGCGTTAAACTTAAAAACGCGGTTAGTACAAGCTTAAACCCTAATCTTGTGCCCCATCCGGCTGACCGATAGCAAAGTTTTGGGAAGTTTCAGCTGCTGCTTGAGGAGTTGTTTGAACTTCAGATGCGGTCTTTGGCAAGATGGCTTGAGTTTCATTTCCAGCTTGCGCCTCAGGAACTGTACCTTGGGTCTGGGTCTGGGTCTGGGGCTGAGACTGAGGTTGAGGTTGAGCCTGTACCTGCGGCTGCGGAACTGCAACTTGCGGTTGCATACCATAATAGCCCTGGTTTCTTAGCAAAGAACCCTGGTAGGGGAAACCCGATTGCCGAGGATAAACGCGTTGCTGGCCATAGCCGTATTGCATCGCAGAAGCCTGCTGAGGAGTATAGCTTTGCTGCGGAATGTATCCTTGCTGAGGTGTATACCCTTGCTGAGGTGCATACCCTTGCTGAGGTGCATACCCTTGCTGAGGTGCATACCCTTGCTGAGGTGCATACCCTTGCTGAGGTGCA
>JAAYSI010000043.1 GCA_012524045.1 Peptococcaceae bacterium
CGACACAATCGCAAAAATAGGACGGTATCCCCGGACCTGCGCTTGTTCCTGTTATTGTAAACTCCACAGTCATTGTTGCTTTCCTCCCGCTGTCCTAACCTAAATTAAAATGAGCTTAACGAATCTGAATAGCTAGCTCAGGGCATTGTCCGACACAGGTATAGCAGAGACTACAAAGTTCAGGCTGAACCACTTCGATAATTTCTACGCCATTTTCCACGGTTAGCTTAAGAACTGAAGCAGGACAGAAGGCTTCACACAAGCCACAACCGTTGCAGAGCTCTTTATCAACAAATATGTCCGGTATACGAACACTGCCGGCCGTAGATTCGGGTCGACGCTGGCCGATTTTATCCATAACCGGATGCATATAAATCTTTCTACGTTCTTCCGGAATACTTTTTTGACCAAGCTTCTGTAAAGCTTGAACGATAGCTTCTAATTGCGCTACAGGTATCGACAGATAGAGCTCAAAATCATTAATATCGCTGGATGCTCTGGCTCCATAGCAGCCAAAGGATATATTCATCTGGCCGTTTTTCATGGTTTTAACAACCAGATCAGCACAAGCTGAGTTAAAACCCGAGGTTTGGAAATTTTGTCTTTCCCCTGTAGCATAAGTCTGAGCACAACAAAGCCACATCGCCTGTTCCGGATACAGGGTAAAAATTACCACATCAGGATCAAACTGCGCCTCATCTAAAGGGGCGACTAAAGTCGCTTCGTAACTTCCGGCCGGAAACTCCGGACGCGATGCAATCATTTTTTGCGCTATTTCCAAAGAAGGTAATTTTTTAAACAAAAGATACAAATCTCCCGAACGTAGCTTAGCTGACATTTCCGTCAGCCCTAAAATTCCCGAACCGTCTGGACAGGCATGACTACGAGGAGGCATATACAAGCTGTTACCTCTTCTCGCTATTTTTAGAGATTGGCAGTGCCTTAGCGGTATCGAGGGTTCAATGGTTCCAGCCGGTTGCTCCTCCCCGGGCCGCATTAGGCGAACTGCTACCGGATCCCAACGGAGGTTCAATGCTTCTTTCAAAATTTTAGTCATTTCCTGGTAATTCAATTTAGGATCCCCTTTCTATCAAATAATTTTTTATTTTTGGGTTTCTTCTGCCATAATCCTTTCCCAGATTTTTTGGCCGTCGGAACCTTCAAACATTGTTTTGGCTTTTAATTTTACATTTTCATAATTCTGAGGAAATTCCAGCAGAAGGTTGAGTACGTGCTGAGTTTTTAGATTTTCCGGTACCGTGGCAAAGTTCAAAACACAGGCCAGACAATAAGCTGCTAAAATATCGGCTCCGGTCTTTTGGGCCTGAGCTACTCGGGTTCGGGTTACTTCCTTGGCCAAATCGGGCTGAAAATGACTTACGTGCCCCCCACTTCCGCAGCAGCTTGTATATTCTTCATTATTAGCCATCTCCACCAAGCTATAGCCTTTCTGAACTAAAGCCTTTCTAACTTGTTCCGCAAATATCCTGTCTTTACGGTCAGGGCACGAGTCATGCACTGTAATTTTAAGCCCGGCATCTGGCGCGCGTCTGCCTACCACTTCGTTTGGGGCCAAAGCTTCATATACCGTTCTAAGCTCAATAGCAGTATCTGCTAAAGTCTCTCGTAATTGGTAATAACAATTCGGGCAAGTCAGGATAAGTTTCCTAATTTCTAGGTCCTGTATTTTAGCTTTTAAGTTGACGCTAAAACCGGCTTCCCTGGAATGCATCCCAAGCTGACATAATGGTAATCCACAACAATCCGGCAACAAAGTAAGTTGCTCATACTCCCCTTTCAACTGCTTATATAATTCTCTGGTTAAATCGGGCGCATAGGTCAGCATTGTACACCCTGGGAAAAAGGCGACTGGTAATTTCTCGTTAGGATGGCAGTCAGCATAAGAAATATTGTTTAACTCGCGATATACGCTCATGGTGTTATTGGGGCGATCGGGGAACATATAACGATAGTCCTCGATCGCAATTTCTTTTTGTTCTACTGCAGCGGCTCTTCTGGCTGCAAACATATCTTTCGGACTCAAATTCACCGGACAAACTGATTCGCATAGACCGCAGAGTGAACAGGAATAAGCCTCATCAACCGTAGGTTGCCTTGTAGCAATAGTAGCTATATCTTCTCCGATACCTTGTAGCATCAGGCATTCCTGGATACAGGCACCGCAGTCTATACAGTTCTGTTGCAAATTTTCACAAGCCTCTTTTAAGCTTACTGAATTCATAGTTTTCTCCTTTATACCTCTTAAATAAAGTTGCCAAAAATAAGCAAATTAATAACGTTTTCTGCGTAAGTTAGTCGGTATACCCATGCTTTGGCGGTACTTGTTTACAGTTCGTCGCGAGATTTTTATACCTTTATTCACAAGTATCTCCATAATTTCCTGGTCACTTAACGGATTGCGTGGATCCTCGTCATTTATAATCTCCCTGATTAAATGCTTAATTGTTTTAGAGCATACTTTACTACTAACATAAGAATCCACACCGGAATTAAAGAAATATTTCAACGCAAAAATTCCTCTGGGGGTTTGAACATATTTATTACAAACCACTCTACTTACAGTCGATTCATGAATATTCACAATCTGAGCAACTTGACTCATAGTTAGGGGTTTTAAATATTCAATACCATGATCTAAAAATTCCTTTTGGATATCTACGACGCACTGAACTACCTTATAGATATTTAGCCTTCTCTGTTCTATTCCGCGCAACAAGCCCATGGCGGATTCAAATTTATCTTCTAGATATTTTCTAACATCCCCGGTTAAATTTTTAGTTTGTTTATACAAATTCATATGGTATTGATTAATTCTAAGGAAGGGAAAATCTAAGTCATTCACGAGCACCCTATATTGTCCGTTATCCTTAATTACTGTCACGTCAGGTAAAATAAGTTGTTCAGCATCCGAACCGTATTGTAATCCCGGTTTGGGATCGAGGGTCCTGATAAGATCATATACTCCCTGGATTTTCTTAACCGGAACTTCTAATTCCCGAGCTATTTTAGTCCATTTCCTGTCACCGAGTTCCTTTAAATAACCCTGAATAACCGCGACCGCTAATTCACTGTCTTTACCATAATACTTCAATTGAATAAGTAAACATTCTTGAAGGTTGCGAGCACCAACTCCTATCGGAGTAAAGGTCTGAATTATCCTTAGAACTTCTTCCACCTTCTTAATTTTAACCCCGAGAGTCCTAGCCACGTCCATTAGATCAACGCTTAGGTAGCCGTTACTGTCTATATTACCGATTAAATAATTACCTATTATAATGTCCGCCTGGTTTTTAATTTCTAAATTAAGCTGTAGTTCTAAATGATCATAAAGGCTAATCTGGGAAGAAAGATATCTCTCGTAAGGATTTTCTTCCTGCTTTTCACCGCTAGAATAGTTAATATGACTGTCCCGGCTCCGCTCCAAAAACTCCTCAAAGCTAAGCTTACTGGAAGTAGCAAAGCTCTCGCTATCCTCAGTAAATTCATCAGACCGGCTCTCCTCATTACCCTCCGAAGGGCCCTCCTCTTCCAGAAAAGGATTTTCCTCGATCTTGCTTCTGATATAATCGTTCAACTCAACACAGGACATCTGCAACAGTGAGATTGCTTGCCTTAACTCAGTGGTCATATATATTTTTTGTTGTTGCTCGAGTACCAGGTTTGGCTGTATTTGAGTCATTAAATCAACCCTCCTTGAAAATAAAATTCCTAAGCTCACTCCAGGCCAACAGCTTAAACAGATTCTCTCTCCGGTGGTAAAGTCATAGATTGAATACCGGTTTCTTCAAGCCAGCCCAGTGTACGTTTAGGAATTAACAACGCAGGATCGCTTGCTGCGGAAGCTTGCAACGCCCGAAGCATCGGGATAAGACTTGCCAAATCCACTGGTATATCGACATCAGGAACCATTTCCAAGGTAGCAAAAGGTATCTTTTCTGCTTTTACTTTGTCTACTAACATATCTAGGGCAGTATAACCATCTTGATTGTAGAAAACCTTATGGAAATCAAATGGAGTAGTACATGTTAGACCTACGATGGAAAAGCCACCCTCTTGACATGCTCCTTCTACTAGCGCAGCACCGATATAACTATCTCCATGCTTGATTTGTTTCGTCGCAACCTTCTGACCTGCTTCACTCTGGTGTAAGTTTTCTAATTTGTTCAATGCAGCTTCAAGAATAGCCGGCTGTAAGGTAGGAATATCCCCTCCGACAATCAAGACCGCATCTGCCAAGCGTTCAGGAGCACCGTGTTTTAAAATATAGTCCGTTGCAAACTGCATACAGTCGTCAAAACTTCCTCCCCGATCGGAAAAAACACCGGTAATTTTCTGAGGAGCGCTGACTTGACTTAGTAGAGAATCTATTACTGCACTGTCCCCGTCGTGGTTATAACAAACCCAGACATCAACCTGTTCGACTGCAATACAAGCTTCGATTACATCCAGCAAACTAGACTCATAAAAATTATAAGCTTCTTCAGGAGTTAAAATTCCACCGCGGGCTTCAGTTAAACGAGTCTTTACTTCTCCGACTTTTGGTACTTTAGTGAAAACAACGATTGCCTTTTTCAATTAATTAACCTCCTTTTGGCTAAATATCATAGGAACAGGATTGCATGTTTCTCTGTCTGGGCAATCTGAACATTGATGTTGATTGAGTGCTGGGAGCCGCTCGAATTCACAAGGTTCAAAACCTAACTTTTTATAGAAACCTTCGGCTCTCCCTCTGGATAATGTGATGATAGAGTACGGGATTTTAGCATCCTTACTTGTTAAAAGAACTTTACTGCATTTCCAAGGATCACTAACTATTGCTTCCATTAAAACCCTTCCATAGCCCGAGCCTTTTTTATCAATCCTCACTCCGATAACCTCGAGATAAAAGTTTCCAGGCTCTACTTCAATGACCTTGGCACCCGCTACTACCTGATCATTTTCTTTAATAATCAGATGGTACTCTATCTCTCCAGCAATATCCATTCCGTACTCCCAGAGAATTCCCCTTAATTCTTCCTCGTCTTGCCGTCCAGCAAATAATAGATAGTAGCTCATACTTCCTCCGCTTGTTATTTTTTTAACATTCTTAATTCTATTTTAGCTGTAATTTTTGGCAAAAACAATTATGTAATTGTAAATTAATATATTTAGATAGGATACATTAGATACATTTTTCAATCTTTGAACTTTTCAGAATTATATTCAAATTTCCCGAAACACGCATTAACTCAGTATTAATAACAAAAGCAATTTTCATGCCAACTAAACTGCTGGCACAAAAATTGCCCTGAAACTTCGGATAGATAAGGATTTTTCCATCTTCCAATATTAATAATCTTAAAATAATTTTAACACATTTTTTTCATTTTGAGAAAGAATTTATTGTTTTGATACTATATTATCTTCTACTTCGTCTGCATCAGTTGCCTCTGTTTTAAATGCCACTAAGTCTGCTTTACATTTTGCACACTTTTTAGCGATACTGGAATTAACAGATGAGCATACCGGACATTTTATAGGCTTAATAGTCGTCGAAGGACGAAAACACATATTATCTACCTCCTCAATTTCAAATAATATCTTGAAAATATTTTTCTATTAGCTTTCAAACAACTATTACATAGTTTGCAAAATCTATGCCAACATCTAATTTGTTTTAGAAAATTCGATGGAATTCAGCAATACCAAGGCTTTGAGCTTTCGAAGAAAGGATTTTGGAAATTCAAGCCCTTGGAATAAAATCCTAAAATGCACAGAATGTGTATTTTAATACCGATAGTGTTTATCATAAATAAAAAAATATATCAATAAGAGAAATACATCAATCTGTTTAATGACTGATGTATTTCCCTTAAACTGATTATTTTTACTTAAATTTACTTGGAACAAAATCCAGTTAATAAATCCTTAAGAGGTTAAGTAAAACACTGTTTAGTATTTAATAAAACACTAAAGATTAGGTAGTTAAGGACGAGGTCTCCTGGTCATTATTTAAACTTAAGATTGAGAACTACATGCAGTTAAAAAATCTGAAATCTTACTCCATTTTGCTTTATGATTATTCGTCTTTCTTTTCTTCTTTATTTTCTTCCTTGGCAGCTGATAAGTCGGCTTTACATTTCACACAGTTTTTAGCAATATTAGGATTCAAAGCACCACAACTTGGGCATTTAATTGGTTTGCCCGCAGACGGGGGGCGAAAACACATAATATCTACCTCCATTTTTTCCTGTGAATATTAAGAAACCCTCTCGTCCTGTTATTGCATTTCTCAATCACTATACTATTTATGCAAATTTTATGCCAAAAATAAGAGAGGATTTTTAAAATCCTCGAAAAGCTTGATAAGTCACTACTTTTATTGCAAGGGTGCAAGAAAATTATTTCTTCTCGGTTCCAAAATGGTGCTATTTAATTGCCAGAATGAATTCACTCTTGCAAATTTGTTACACTTTTTTTACTCATGGAAAATTTGAAAACAATATAGGACTAAGACCATAAACAGGATAAATTCCAGAACTTGCATACTAATGAATATATTGTTAAAATTATAATATATCACAACTAACTATATAAGTATATCATAAAAATATTTGGGA
>JAAYSI010000044.1 GCA_012524045.1 Peptococcaceae bacterium
AAATAAGGGGAAAGTATAATAAACGGCTATGGCCAGTCCCAGCCAGGAAACAAACAACGAAAGGATAATGTTCTGGGAATTACCCAGCGGAAAATCGATAAAAATAGTAAAAACATAGGTACTAAAAGCCGGATTACCTGAAGCGACTTGCTTACTGGCAAACAGATCGTCCAAACGATCTAGGCCATAAACAAAGACCAATTTGTAGTAAATAACACTCGAGCCTACTATCAACGCTAAAAGCGGACCTAGAAAAACGGCTTTGGCAAAGTGCTCACGGGGGAATTGATAAAAGGCCCGGTTTACCGCATAGGCGAAAAGAAACAAAAACCACAGCTTTAGTAAACCACTCATAGTAGCCGACCGGTTGGTGGACCAGATAATTGATAGACTTGCCCAGCCCACATAAGCAGGCAACAAATACATTGAGTAAGAATGGCTCTTGATCCCTTCTCCAATACCTTCTTTCCGCCACAGGGTGTAAAAGACGAGTGCTATTAGCAAACTACCGCTTAGCACATAGAGCTTGAACTCGGCAACAAATAAACTTAATTCCCCGAAAGGGTAGAGTACTATGGTCACAATGGTTAAGAACAAAAAAGCTAAGCCTAATCTAGTGGTTGATGTAGTAGGTATAGTTGATGCAGTTGCCACCGTAACCTTCCTTCCGGCGCTGATTTAACTCATTAATATATAAAATGCGCATTTTAAAAATTAAAATGCGCCTTGTCTTTTGAAAACACAGTTTACTGTTTTAAATAATACCCGAAGGTCGAAACGGAAACTTTGCACTTGAATATATTTAAGCTCTACTTCGGTTCGTTCCGGATACTTGAGTTCGCTGCGGCCCGATACTTGCCATATACCGGTAATACCGGGTTTCATCAATAAAAATTTATTCTTTTTCTCACCGTATTCTTGCAGTTCTTCCGGTACGATTGGGCGGGGCCCAACTAGGGACATGTCTCCTTTGAGCACGTTGAAAAATTGCGGAAGTTCGTCCAAACTGGTTTTACGTAAAAATAGACCAATCTTTGTGATTCTAGGGTCTTCCCCTTCCGGTAATTTATAATCGTTCTCCAAATATTTCTGGTAAATAGTCGGATTATTTTTCAAAATTTTATCCGCGTCTTTATACATAGAACGGAACTTAATAATTCTGAACGTTTTTCCACCTTTGCCAATCCTTTTCTGCCTATAAAAAACCGGACGGCCGTCGGTAATTAGAATAAGCATACTGAGCAATATAAATAAAGGTGAAAAAGCAATCAGAGCAAAGACTGAGCCGACTATATCAAAAAGCCTTTTTCCTAAATAAGTCATTTTTGCTTCTCCTCCTTTTTATCATTTTTAAATCTTATTGTTTTAAAAGGCCTAATACTGTCTTTAGGCTTTTGGCCCATAGATTTTTTGCATTATTTCTTTCAGCCCTGTTTTATCTGCTTCAAAATAATAGACATTGGCTCCAACCAAAGGGTCAAGCGCAGTCAACGAACTACCGGGAATTTGGTAATAATTAAGCTCACTCGGCTTAAACCCGGCAAACTTGGTCGCTAGAGCCAAAATTTCAGCTTGAGTCATATCGGTCTGAACTAAATCGTTGCCGGCAATTTTAAGCAACTCCGGCAACTTGATGATACTCTCTTTAGTCAGAGCTTTATCGGCAATAGAAGCCAATATTTTGTACTGATACCATTGACGTCCAAAGTCGCCGTTAGGTAGGCTATAGCGTACCCGAGCAAGCCTTAAAGCCTGATCACCGTCTAAATGATTTTGGCCGGCAGGTAGATAGAGATTTTGCATATAGTCATTAATCCCATTCGGAAGTTCAATATCTATTCCGCCAAGAGCATCGACCAATTTTTTAAAACCTTGGAAATCGACCAAAGCATAATTATTAATCGGCGCTCCGAGCAAGTTACTAACACTTTGAATAACCTTCTCAATCCCCTGTTCTTTACCGCCGGCAACATTGGCATGGGTAATTTTGGTTAAACCTACTCCCGGAATATCCACTCTGGTGTCGCGGGGTATTGAGACCATCGAAACCTCTTTGGTCTCCAGATTGGCTGATACAAATATAATCGAATCTGTTCGGCCCACATCCTTCCCACGGGAATCACTTCCCAGCAAAAGGATATTTACATTTTTCTGTTCTGCAAAACTTGGACTAACTGGATTTTCCGGAACTGCTATTGTATCAGAAGGCATATTGTCCACAATATTACCGCGCCAGAAATAACCGCCTGTAAAACAGACGCCTAGCAAAAAAACTAACAATCCGCAAATTAGCAAACTTTTTCTTTTTTTCATCTTTGTCACCTCTTCCAAAGCTAATTTGTTAATTACTTGTTAATTAATAAATAATGTTTTCCTTTAATAGATAATAAATGGCTATTATTTTACTTAATAATAGCTTTTTAAAAAAATAGTTATCTAATATTTGAGTTTTTTATAGTATTTCAAAGTATTTTAATGGATTTTTATTGCTTTTTACTGGATTTTTTGTTAATTATTTAATGTAAACTTAAATTTCTTAGTGCATATTTAAATTATATGGTTCCGAATGCTAATTTTAACGTAAATATTGACTTATTGCTATAGAAGATTAAAGGTTGTAGAGTTAAAAAATAGAAAAATTTTAGAAGAATAAAAAGGAGCTATCACTTGCTGATACATAGGCTAGCTCTATGCGATTCAGATCAAAAACATATTTTTAATTGTTAAATTTTCCATATTAAGTATAATATTACATGAATGTTTTTAATGAAGAGGAGATGTACCGGGGATTGGAATATATTTTGTATTGTGACGAATCTGACAGAGAAGGCAAGTTTTTTAGCAACTTCTATGGTGCTGCTCTTGTACGTTCTACTGATATTAACCAAGTTGAAAAAGAATTAAATGACTTAAAAAGTGAACTTAATCTTAATGCAGAAATTAAGTGGTCAAAAGTCCCTTCACATGAAGCTTATTTCAAACGCTATTGCAGAGTTATTGATAAGTTTTTTGAATTTGTTAAAAAGGATCTAATTAAGGTAAGAATAATGTTTAAACAGAATAGGTATGTGCCTATAAACCTCACCAAAGAACAGAAGGATCACGAGTTTTTGATTCTTTATTACGAATTTCTAAAACATTGTTTTGGATTAAAATATTCAGACGAAGCGCAAGGCGGAGTCATAAAGCTTAAGTTTTATTTTGATGACTTACCCATACCAAGAATTGATGCTGATAGTTTTAAGGATTTTATTTATAAGCTTGGTACGACTAAGGCCTACGGCGATTCTTTTCTAATACTCAGAGAAAACATGGCAGAAGTTAACTCTAAAAATCATGTTATTCTTCAGTGCCTAGATATTGTATTAGGCAGTATGTGCTTTAGGCTAAATGATAAACATAGAGAAAAACCACAGGGTAAATACAGACGAAGTAAAGGAACAATTTATAAGGAAAAAATGTATAAGCATATTCTTAAGCACATTCGAGATATTCATCCAAATTTCAATATAGGAGTTAGTACAGGGAGAAAAGAGCCTTGTGATAGCTGGAGATATTCATACAGCCATTGGCGATTTGTTCCTTCAAATCATACTATAGATTTTAGTGCCACTAAAAAACATAAAAAATAAGGCCCCACATCTCCTAGGTAATATTACCGGACTCGAAAATTGATCCCGAGCGTTCGGAGAGAGCAGAGCCTCTATTGACTAGTATATTACTTTTTCAACTATATAATACTATGTAAGCTGCTAAAAGTAAAGTT
>JAAYSI010000332.1 GCA_012524045.1 Peptococcaceae bacterium
TACAGCAAAGGGCAAATAATCAAATTGCTTTGTAAACAGATGAATAAAACCATTTTTAAGGTACCAATTTTTTAATATTTTGTTTTCTTCAATAATTTCTATTTTGATCTTATTACATCCCATTTCTTTCGCTTTCCTTTCACAATAATCAAGTAGGCGCTTACCGTACCCTTTATGGCGGCAATCAGGTAAAACTGATAAGTTATGCAACTCAGCAGCATTATCTTCGTCAATTGATATAGACACATATCCAACAAGTTTATCTTGCTCATATAAACCAAACATCTTATATCCATCCGTAAACCGCTTTTGCAATGTATCAATTTTCATAAAGCTGGGATGCCTTGGGCAGTTTTGCTCTGGTAGATTAAATTCGCTTGCTACTGTTGCAAAGCTTTTGTTAATTACCTTAACACAATCCTGTAAGTCAGTCATTTTAATTTGCTTGATTTGTTCCATCTTACACTTCCTTCTCAGATAAAAAATTGTTTTATTTATACTGTAGAGCAATAATAGTCATTCCAATGTTAAACTTCGATATAGCAACCTTTCTGCAGGTGACTTTTTACTGAAGTATAATTATTCAGCTTTCCTAATAAAGCTGAATTTTTGTATGCATCTGCTATTTCATTCATAAGCTTATCTGCATAAGTGTTCTCAATAACATAATTTATATTATTACCGTTAATTGCTGGTTCTTCTTCATATGTGTTTTATCTATTATATGAAATCCCGAATGTTCACATGCCAGGTTTACTCGGTCTTGCAGTTGTTTGTCGTAAAAACCCTGAAGTGAATCCCACCATTCTATTTTCAGAAACCGGGGACGGTTCTTTTCGTTCGTCTGTTCTACAAAACAGGCTTCTTGCCTATGCTAGCAGAACGAAACAGGTAAAGCGCTGTGGAACTTTATTGCACCAACAATTCAAAACGCAACAATAGAACCATCCCTATGTTTCACTATCCTTCCTTTTGGTCTTAAATTTTTGATTGCATATTGTATAAATGCGCGTACTTGCCATTCCTGGCAAGCAGCTCTTCATGGGCTCCCTGCTCCTCAATGCCGTTTTCGGTCAGCACAACAATCCGCTTTGCGTTCCGGATGGTGGACAGCCGATGCGCTATGACAATGGTTGTACGGTTTGCAGCAAGAGCCTCCAGAGAATCCTGGATCACCTTTTCGCTTTCATTGTCCAGTGAACTGGTTGCTTCATCAAAGATCAGAATGGGTGGATTTTTCAGAAAAACCCTTGCAATGCTGATTCTTTGTTTCTGCCCTCCAGACAGCTTTACGCCGCGCTGACCAATAAATGAATCATATCCATTGGGAAGCTTCATAATGAAATCATGAGCATTGGCTTTTTGGGCCGCCTGGATAATTTCCTCCCGGCTTGCATCGGGTTTCCCGTATCGGATGTTTTCCAGTATCGTTCCTGTAAACAGGTAAACATCCTGTTGGACAATACCAATATTTCTCCTCAGCGAACTAAGCCGAATGTTTCTTACATCGATTCCGTCCAGAAGCACTTCACCGTCACTGACATCATAAAACCTGGGAACCAGAGAACACAGCGTGGTTTTACCCACACCCGAAGAACCAACCAGTGCGATATACTCTCCCGCTTGAATATCGAGAGAAAGATTTCTCAGCACTTCGTCGTGATCTTCCCGATATCTGAATACAACATTCCGAAACTGGATGTGTCCCTGAACAGTTCGTATATCCACGGCGTTTGGCGAATCCACGATTTCCGGCTTAACAGCCAGGATTTCCATGAACCTTTCAAAGCAGGTGATGCCATCCTGGAATTGCTGGGTAATAAAGCTGATTCTTTGAATGGGTTCGGTAAGATTACCGATATACAGCAAGAAGGTGATCAAATCGGCCAGGTCCAGAGTAGTATTGACAATCCCGATGCCGCCGAACACAATGATCGCAACCGTTATCAATTGCATAAAGACATTCATCCCGTTCGAATACAAGGCTTCATTTTTATATATATTATTTCTGCACTCAAGAAACCGGTCATTTTCAATAAAGAACTTTTTCCTTTCCAGTTCTTCATTTGCAAATGACTTTACAACCCGGATGCCCGAAAGGTTGTCCTCCAGCTGCGAATTGATCTCACCAATCTGCTCTTTGCTTGTTTTATAAGCAATTCTTAGCCTCTTGTTGAAATAGAATGAGAAAATTGCCATGACCGGCAAAAAGGCGAACACCACCAATGTCAGCCTTACATTGATGTTTAGCAGGATGATAAACGCTCCGAAAAATTTTACCGAATAAATGACGTAATCCTCTGGGCCATGATGATAAAATTCTGCCAGCGACAGCAGATCGTTAGTGATCCTTGACATCAACTCCCCTGTCTTTTGTTCGTCAAAAAACCGGAAAGATAGCTTCTGGTAATGCTCAAATAGTTCGTTGCGCATGTCGCGCTCCATCATGGCGCCCATTGCGTGTCCTCTGTAGTCGGTGTATAGATTGCAAAGTGTATGTATGACTATCAACCCAAACATCACTCCTCCGGTTTTCAGAATCTGGCTTGGCATATCCTTCAAGTCGCCCTGAAAAACAGTTTTGGTAATATACCGGGTAAGCAACGGGATTAACAGTGTAACAACCGCCGCAACAATTGCACAGAACAATACAGAAAGAAACAAACGCAAATAAGGCTTATAATACGAAAGGAATTTTTTAAAATCAAACTTCATAAATGTCTCCTCCATTTATTCTGGAGGGTTATTTTATAGCAGCCCTCCATATTATTTTTGATTTCAAACTTTTTACGTTTTTCATGTGATACACCCTTTCTATTTGTTTTTCTATTTCTTTATGGTAGAGCTTTGTTCAGAAATAAGAAATATTGATGTATGCGTTAATGGGAATTTTACTAACGTTTTTAAGTTAATTCAATTTTTCGGCAATTCCCACCCCATATTTATCCACCTCTGTTTGACTAAAGCTAAATACCATTGAATCGTATGTGGAATGCATTTTATAATAGTTAATGGTTAGCATCCGCTCATAAAAATCATTGAACTTGTAATAGTTTTATCCATCCCCATAAAACTGGTTAAGACTTGAGTGGAATTTATTTCTGTGGAGTTTTTAAGTCTTCCTTCAATCCACTTATTATTTCTTCAAGTAACTTATGGTCTACCACATAGCCATACCTGTTTTCTGTTCTGTCAATCTTTATTATTTTAGATTGTAATAAATTGTTAATGTGGTAGGATATAGTTGCACTAGTAACACCTAATGCTTTGGCTATTTCCTTTGTGGAAGTCACTCCAGAGGCAATTAGCCTTACAACTTCGTATCTCGTTCTATCCCCTAAGTTTTTAAATATCTTCAATCTCTCGCTGATTTTGTTCTCATTTATTTCTTTTATTCTCTTAAAGGCTTCTTCCATCCTTAAGCCCCAGGCAATATAATTATATCGCCCTTCACCTGATATAGAGATTGCAAACTGCATGACCGAAGAGATTAATATACGGTTTTCCTCATTGTTAATTATCGTTGAATCCAGTATGGAATAGGTTATTTCTTCCAATCCCTTTGATCCATTTTTATTTAAGAAGTCAACTAAATATTGTCCATACTTATTTACTTCCTCTTCGTATAATTCATAGAACTCTGTAAATATGGGCTGTATTTTTAGCATTAGTTCAACATACATTCTCATATACTTAACAGGCTCTTCTATAATTAAAAACAGGTTCCATTTCGAAGATGCATCAATAGGCAAATCCTTTATAATGGCTATAAGCTCATCTTTATTTAAGCTAAGGGCATCAGCCCTACTCATAATCTCCTCTGAATATTCCTGAATGTTTTCATTATAAGTAATTATGGAGTAAGCAATACTTCTATTTATCTCCCTTTCATTTAACGATAACAGCATATCTAAATATTGATTTTCACTTTTATAACCAATAATTCTGTTTACCTTTGTAATTAAACCTATAAAATCATACTCCTCAAGGAAGTTTTTCATATAAAATAATTCTATTTCCTTAATGTATGGCTGTAGTCTTATTTCTGCTCTATTTAGGAAATCTAAATAGTCAGTAAAACAAGGCACTTTATGATCATCATCTTCCTTTGACTCCTCATAACGCTCCCTTAGAAATACTATGCCCGGAAACTCTAAAAAGTCGTATATTCTGCTTTCTATAGGGTAAAACTTAAATTTCATCTCTCACATCTCTCCAATTAGTTTTTTGTGATCTTTCAATTCTGGTTCTAACTCTATTTCATCATAACTTAACAAAGCCTTCTTATACATTGCAGTAACAATCATTAGAATAACTCCGCTTATTATGACTACTGCCTCTGGGACTATAATATCATATAAAAATCCAAAAATCATTTGACCTACAGGAATAAATACTGTAACAGCCAGATTAAAAATTGTAGAGGTTCTCCCCATTAGGTCTAAGGGTACTACCTGATTGAACAAAGTTCCTATAGCAATGTTAGCCACCGTAACAACTAATCCTATTATAAAGGATACTACTAACAACCCAACATAAGACACCATATTGGTACCAAAGGCTTCTAAAATAAAGCTGGAAGTAAATACCGACATAACTAAAATTAATGCAGCAGTAATTGTAAAGCTTGAATATGTAAGTTTACCAATACTAGTCTTTTTAATTATTCCGCCACACAATACCGGTGCTAACAACATAGAAGCAGACACAACTGCTTGAAAAAATCCAAACTGCATATCGTTTACCTTTAATATTTCCTTGACAATATATATTAAACCAATACCAAACAGTGGAGTAATTGAAAAATTAATAATAGTTCCCAGACCTATCATAGTGGATATAAGCCTATTACTTTTTATAATATTTATACCCTCCATTAAATCTGTTTTAAAAGATTTAACATCGATTTTTTCTGGTTGCTTATGAGATTTTGGAACATTTATAAATATTTCGCTAACTGCTGATAGTGCAAAGCTAATAGAACTTACTATCAATATAGCTTTCATGCCAAAAGTACTGTATAGAACAGCGCCAATTATTGGTGCCAAAATATTCCCAGTGTTCATCACAAGAGAATTAAAAGAATTAGCCTCTATTAATTCCTCCTTTTTCACCAGGCTAGGTAAAACTGCTGACATTGCCGAACCAAAAAATATTTCTGTTATCTCTAATAAAATAACGAAAACACAAATTGCCAATATAGATAGATCATCATTAATTGCAAATAATATCGCAAAGGCTCCAATTAAAATTGAGTTCATAAAGTCTAATAACACTATGGTTTTTTTCCTATCAAACCAATCACCAAACACTCCAGCGATAGGGGACAATAATAATCTGGGTAAAATGGATACAGATAAGATGGATGCAAAAATAGCAGCTGAGCCCGTAATCGCCAAGACATATAATGACAATGCAAATTGCAGAATGTTACTCCCTAATAAGGAAACAAACTTCCCAAATATAAGTAAAGAAAAATCTTTTTGTTTTATTAACTTTAAATTCATTCATATGCCCCCTTATAGTTTTCTTATTATATATTAATAAAGCATTTATCTAATGTAAATAATTTAATTAGATAAACGTCTAATATTAATATTTATTTTTAATTATATTTAACAATTAAATAAAAATGTTTATGATACATATCTTCGAGAAATATTTATAAACTTTTTATTTTAGTGAACTTGTTTTTACGAAAGTTAACAGAATTGCATGAGTCTATGAAACGATGAGTATTAACTATAATTTCTAGTTTTTAAGTTTTTAGACAGTTATGAATAACTCAATCGTTTGTACTGAATACATTTGGTTTGAGTGTGTCGGGTTCGAAAAAAGAAAAGACAGCATTTTGAACGGTATCATTGGATATAGGAGCCTTGAAATACCTGGCACTTGTGCGTTATGCCGCTGAACCAGGAAAGCAAAATTCTGAAGGGAAAAATCAACACAAGCGGAACAGCAACATCACCGCATTGTGTTTGTTTTCGTTTTTGTAAAGGGTGATACACTTTCCGGGATCAACTATTTGACAATAGATAATAAAGACAGTTTGATTGAACATTGATTTATTGTGATTATAAAGTATTGTTGGTAGTGAAAAACAGACCATTTTAAAGTTTTCATTAAATCCTTTTTCTCATCATAGAAAAAAAGGGATTAGGGTTTTACTGTATTTGTTACAACCACAACGCCTCGCTCAATACCTTCTGACCATACAAATCTTCAACACATACCATCTTAACGAGAAGCCAAGCACGCTGTTCATCGGTAAGCTCCTGCAGTTTTGTTGCTTCTTTCGATTTTTTGATGCACTCAGTTATTCTATCGATGGCATCTATCTTGTTTTGGGCAGAGGCTATAGCATCCTGCCATGCTAAACGCTTACGTACGAGTGCTGCTACGAGGTCGCTGTCATTTATCCCTCCTGATATAATACTTTTTATCTCAGACAAAGAAAACCCAAGCGCTTTAAGCTCAAGCAAGGCAGCGAGTGTCTGTACCTGATCAGCGGTATAATATCTATATCCTGTGTCAGGATCAATTTTGGCAGGTATAATGATACCTTTTTTCTCATATATTCGAATTGCCTTCACCGAAACATTAAAAAATGCTGCAATCTGACCTATCTTCAACAATGGCTCTTCCATACTTATTCCTCCAGTGTAATACACATTGTTTCGTTGACGCGCTTTATACCCGCCTGCGAAGCTTTGATATTAATGAAGCTGTTTATAAACATCATCGTACTTTTCAAAAGACCACCCCTATATTGAAAAGCTGCTGCGAGTTCTCCAAAGGTTATATTCCCTGCTTGAACCCTGCTCCCGCCAATCAGGAGGATAACAAGATAACCGCACATGCCCATCAACGGTAACAAGCCAATTCCTAACGCTTTTCGTTGTTGTATTTTCATATTCGCTTTTCTAATTTCCAAACTGCTTTTCTCAAAACGCCTTAATAAAAACCCCTGTGCATCATAAAGGATGGCTGTATCAGCACAGGTCACGATCGCGTTCATATCAGTGGTATTCCTTGCAGTAGCTTCCTGTACACTCATTGCATACCGAAACATGGGTTTAGCTAGAAAAAGATGACTTATCAATATATGTGGAATAATAAATA
>JAAYSI010000045.1 GCA_012524045.1 Peptococcaceae bacterium
CTGCCCACCAAAAGTTAAATCTAAAAATCTAATGATTGGGGGCACATCAAATGAAGACATCTTCAAGTGCTTGGTTTATTTACTCTCTGTTTTCGGACTTAACCCCAACATTTGACAGAGAGCCTTATATTTCATACAAAGACATCTACCAATATTCGGCTTATTTACTCACAATTATATTAGTGAATTACATAATAAACTGTTACTCTTAAAATGAATCGTCCATAATCTCCGGATAGGTTAATATTATCCTAGTAACTTTATTCTCCGGTTTGATATCTTCACGGGTCGCAAATTCGCTTAGATCAAAATCAAAAAACATGGCCGCAGCACCTTCAACTTTGAAAATTCCATATAATTTGCCGCCGTGAATACTTTCAGGTTCCATGTACTGTGGGCGGTAAGTTGCAAAGACTTTTTCCGCAGTATCGCCGACTTTAATCCCTAGGTTAGTCTCGGCATCTGGATGCTCAGTATAAATTGCCAGTACCTCACCCGATTCGGCTCCAATATAGATTGTGCAATTATCATAATCCCATCTGTATACTTGTTCCGGAAAATGACCAGGCTCTTCGTTTGGAGGGGTTTCCTTATAATTTTCGCCTAAGGCCATTTTTACCTGTTCTTTACTGTCTTTAAGATGTACTCCAGAGATGCTTGGGCGGATATTTTTGGCTGCCTTTTTGTTTTCTTTACCTTGGAGATCTAACTCTGTATAAATAATATTTCCGTCTTCTTGCCAGGCTTCTACTTTATAAATATAATCCTTGGCTCTCCATAAATATTCGCTTTCATTGTCGCCTAAAGTATAGATCTCCAGAAATCCCCAACTTTGTCCATAATGATTTTCTTCCTTACCATAGGCTAAGGCCGTACTGTCCGGACTCCAAACCGGTATGCTTATGCTTTGAGGTTTAAAAGCTTCCTGCTGTAAAGTAGAAGCATTAAAAATGGTACTCTCTGCTCCTTCACCGAGTTTTTCACTTATCAGAAAATACTTATTGTCCGGCGACCAGGAAAAGCCGTGAACCGTAGGCTTTACCTTCTTCACAAAGTGAGGTTGCTCTTCGCCAACTTTCCAGATATAGGCTTCATCCAAACCCTCGTTTTCAGCATCCCCTTGCTGAATGTAAACTACATTCTTTTCATCCGGTGACCAAGTTATTTGAAAAATTTCTGCCTCCGAAGACGTCAAAGCTTCCATTATCTTTTCTTTGGTAAATTGGGATTGCTTATCGTCTAAATCTGAGGATGGGCTACAGCCAATCAATAAAGCAAACAACGAGACAATTGCTATTATCGCCAGGGATCGGGCCAGTGGTTTTTTCTTTAATTGCTTCATTTTAAACATTCTCCTTAGTGAAATATTGAATTGATAGTAATTAATAGTTTTACCAAAACACTATCTTGCATTCCCACCATATTTTTTAGACGATTATGGCAGATTCCATCTGACGATAGCTAGCTTATTTTTTAAAACTGTTTAGAAAACGACAATAATGGCACCTTTTCCGGAATAGGTCGCAATGGTCGCTCCCATTTCGCTAATAATGACTTCGCGCGGACGGTGGCGTTCTTTAATAGTAGCAGCTATAAATTCTGCATCAGTTGGATTGTCCAAATGGGTAATCCCAACAGTACGAGTGGAAAAATCGTCACACTTTGCCCCGATAAACTCTAGGAACCTTTCGATAGACTTATTCCGGCTCCGCACTTTATCCAAAACTTCTAAACTTCCTTGATTGATATGTAATATAATTTTTATATTAAGAAGTTTGCCCAGAGAACCCTGAAAATAATTTAGCCGCCCTCCCTTTACCAAGTTTTCCAAGGTGTATAACAGAGCAACAAAATTGGTTTCAGAGCGGATTTTGGCTAATTCATCTAATATTGTAGGCAGAGAATGTCCTGAACGAATTAATTCTGCAGCTTTGAGAACTTGCAAGCCTTGACCTAACGAGCAAGATAAAGTATCAAAGACTGCTATATTGGATTTTCCGGCAATACCTCCACCTAAGTTAGCCGAATTATAAGAGCCACTTAGCTTTGAAGAAACTGTCAAACAGAGAACGTCGCCGGTTTCAGCCAGTTTTTGGAATGTTTTAGCATATTGATCCGGAGTCGGCTGTGAAGTTTTTGGTAACTCTGAGGCTATTTCCATCTCTCGGTAAAATTCAGTTGGCGTAATATCCACGCCTTCAACATATTCCTTACCATTGACTCGGATAGATAACGGTACAACAGTAATATTATATTTTTGAAGCAAATAACCCGGTATGTCAGCACAACTATCCGTCACCAAATGAATCATTAACATCCCCTCACTCTTTAAATACATAAATAAAAAACCAGTGCCAAAAAAATTTGACAACATGGTTTTTCTTTAAAAAATTATGATATTCGCTATTTTCAGCATAAATACCATAAATCCCCTTTTTTTCTATAATTTATCTCTATTATACTCCGTCGTTTTTAAATAGGCAATTAGAAAATTAGATTCTCATTTTGATTCTCTTATACCATAGAGGATGGCGTTCCTTCGCATATTTCTCATCGACCGTTCCGCTAAATATCCCCCGCAATAGCGGCCTGTTTGCTTTGAAGATAAAGGCCGCCAAATGAGCCCCTATTCCCAAAATGAGAAGTACAGTAGCCAAATTATGAAGATGAGTCGAAAAGGCTATAATAAATTGTGGGAGCGTAACACCGTTCAGGTTCTTAATTACTTTAACCATTCCAGTCCCGATTAATACTAAAACATTTATTCCTATAAAAAAATAGGCTACTCTCTGCTCTGCTAAATACTTGTCGGCTGGGGGCTCTTCCCCTTTGGTAAGCATAGCTTTAATGATCAGATAGGACTCTCTTAAATCTCCCTTTTTGGGTAAAATATCAAACTCTCGGCGAAGACCATGGTAAACTAGATGAAAGCTTACGACAAATATCAATAACACGGCAGCAATATAATGTAAATCCAAAGTATTGTAAAAACTGCCAAGCCATTCTCCCCCAGGTAACTTGGTGATATTATAACGTTTATACAAAGGAAGCTGTCCCAGCCCAGATATAATCAACAAAATTATGGAAATCGCTGTGCCCCAATGAATAAAACGATTTACTCTACTTTGCCGCAAAACTTTTTTACTCATCTACTTTTTCTCCTTTCATGGTTTTATAGGCTGTAAACGCGGCCAAGGCTGCACCGGCAATAGGAGCAGTTAGTGCCGCACCGGCTATTCCTTTTTCGCTTTCAAGGTAGTTATCCACTCTTTCAGGCATTAAAGGCCGGCCCGGCCCAGTATCCTTTTGAGCCATTTTATCTGTGGCAATAGCCTCGCTTATTGCTTCAAAAGGTATCTTAGAAATATAGAAAGTCGAAGTTCCGCCGTTTTGAACATCTCCGTAGATATAGCCGCCTATTTCTTCGGCACGTCTTTGGGCGTATTCTTTCATCTGTTTTTTCGGCCCTGTAAGAATTGCCCCTTTCGGACATGCCCTCTCACAAGCGGGCTTTTCGTCTTTAGCCAAAAGGTCTCGGCAATTATCACATTTATACATTACCCCACCGCCGGCGAAGGTCGGAGCGAGCTTAAGATACAAGCCTACTCCGGCCTGTCTTTGGGGAATCCCCCACGGACAAACATCACGGCATTTGGCCCCACCTAGGCACAACTCCTCATTAATTGACACTGAACCGGTTACATCTTTTTTGATAGCACTAAAAGGACATAACTTCTGACAGGTAGGGTGATCACAGTGCATACAACGCCGCATTAGATAAATATCTTCGCGTTTACCCTTGTAATCCACTTGAAGATGTTCAACATAATTCCAATTATACGGAGTTAACCGATTTGTTACTTCTCTTTTATCCGACCAGTCTTCATATTTCTTCTGTGGCCAATAGGGCTGAATATCTGTAATTGGTTCAGGAAATCTTCCCTTATTTTTTTGACGGCAAGCACTAACGCAGCGAGGAATTTCCAAGTCTCTACAACCGTCACATTTAGTTATATCAATTACAGTTCCAATCTCTTGTTCATCGCTTAAACCATAAGCATTTTCACTTAACCCGGAAACAGCCAAAAAACTCAAAAGCCCTGCAGCTGTAGAACGACGCAAAAAAGTACGTCTGTTTATCTTTTCTGTCAAAGCAAACACCTCCACTATTTATATACCCCCTATAGGTATATAGGTATTATAGCTATTCAGTTCTTGCTATTCAATAATTTGTAAGCTGTTTTTTTCTATACAGTGACTTTTATCACTCTGTTCTTATCGATTTGCCATAAATCAATGAAATGCTATAATAGTACTTTGAGTACTAAGGAAAGGAGGCACTTGTCTGATGCGACTCTTAGGCAAGTTTTGGCAGTACTATAAACCTTATAAATTCCTTTTTTTCACCGATATGTTTTGCGCTATAATCGTTTCTATTATCGATTTAGCCTTTCCGCAGATCCTAAACTATTTGAGTAAAAACCTATTTACCCAAGGATCGGAAACAATTCTTAGAGCCCTACCCTATATAGGAATAGGTCTTCTGGGGATGTATATAATAAGATATTTTTGTCAATATTTTATTACCTCCTGGGGGCATATCATGGGAGCCCGCATGGAAGCTGATATGCGTAACGATTTGTTCAATCATTTCCAAAAACTATCATTTTCCTACTATGATAAAAATAACACCGGGGAAATGATGTCCAGACTGGTTAATGATTTATTCGATATTACAGAATTGGCTCATCACGGACCTGAAAACATCTTTATCTCAATTCTAAAGATAGTTGGCTCTTTTACCTTATTAATGCTCTTAAACGTAAAAATGACACTGATCTTATTGGCAGTCACCGCGATAATGCTGATTTTCAGTATTTCTATGAACTTAAAAATGAAAGCCATTTTTATGGACAATCGGGTTAAAATTGCTAAAGTCAATGCCAGCCTGCAAGACAGCCTAGCCGGAATTAGAGTGGTAAAATCATTTGCGAACGAAGAGCTTGAAAAGAAAAAATTCACCAAAAGAAATAAAGAATTTTTGTATTCAAAAGCTCGCAGCTACAAAATGATGGGTAGTTACCACGCCTTTAATTCCTTCTTTACCGGCTTACTGTATATTGTGGTAATTGTTTCCGGCGGTTTGTTTATCGCTGAAGGCTCCTTGGCAATTACCGAACTGGCGATTTATATCTTGTATATTAATATCTTTATAAATCCTCTCGAAGTGCTTATCAATTTTACTGAGCAATTCCAGAAAGGCTATGCCGGCTTTAAACGTTTTATGGACGTGCTTGATACCGAGCCGGAAATCGTGGAAAAACCTACTGCAGTCGAATTAAAAGATGTGAGAGGAGAAATTGAATATAAAAATGTTTCTTTCCGGTATAACAATGATTTCAATGTCTTGGACAAGGTTAGCATTAAAATTAAAGCGGGTAAAAATATAGCCCTGGTTGGACCCTCTGGCGGTGGCAAAACAACTTTGTGTTCGCTACTCCCCCGTTTTTACGATGTCACTTCCGGCTCAATCACCATTGACGGAGTAGATATCCGAGATGTAACCCTTAAATCCCTAAGAAAATGTATTGGGGTTGTCCAACAAGATGTCTATATGTTCAGCGGCAGCATTCGGGACAATATCGCCTACGGTAAGCCGGATGCCACAGACGAAGAAATTATTGAAGCCGCCAAAAAAGCCAATATCCATGATTTTATCATGTCCTTGGACGAGGGCTACGATACTTATGTCGGGGAACGTGGGGCAAGGCTTTCCGGCGGACAAAAACAACGTCTGTCCATCGCTCGGGTATTCCTAAAAAACCCCCCGATCCTAATTCTCGATGAGGCGACCTCAGCTTTGGACAATGAAAGCGAAAGATATATTCAGAAATCACTCGAAGAACTCTCGCAGAACCGCACCACAATTGTAATAGCCCACAGATTAAGTACTATTAAAAACTCTGATGAAATCATAGTAATTACAGACGAAGGAATTAAGGAAAGAGGCACCCATCAGGAACTGTTACGCGAAGGCGGTATTTACGCCCACTATTACAACATGCAGTTTGAAGGTTTGGATGATATTCCCAGCAGGAATTAAATTAGTTACAACGAAAATATTATAGATGTAAATAAGCTTTAGGAAAACAGAACTAATATAAGCGGAGAGTTTCGAGATGTTCAATATAAAACTGTTAATACTTTTGCCTTTCGGGGTTTTATTTGCTACCGAAATGATTCAGAGGGGAAGTATTATCGGGGTGTTAACCTGGTTCATCTCTTACCCGAACCAGTTTATAGTCAGCTATGCAATCTTTTTCGGCTTAATTAACCTTTTTTATATACTTCCTCGCAAAATTTATATTTTCTTTAGCACTTTGTTACTCTCACTATTCTCTATTGCTGCCCTTATCTCCAGACAAAAACTCTTGCTAAGGGGGGAACCCCTTCTCCCCTGGGATTTGAAACTTAGCCAAGAAGCTCTTACAATTGTCCAAAGTTTTGAAAGTCAAACTAAACCGGAAATCGGTTTCTTTTTAATTGTCATCCTTCTGGCTACCGTATTATTAATCAGCCTAATATTTTTGCCTAAAGAGAAGTATCGGTTCGGTCAAAAAGCCTTGACCGCTTTATTAGCTTGTTCCTTATTTTTCACCCTAATTTCTTATCTACCTTTAGAAAAAACTTTTTCCTTACGGAATATCAATTGGAGTCAAAAGTCTAACTATGAAGAAAACGGAATGCTGCTTGGCTTTGTCCTTAATGCCAAACGGATGTCGGTCGAAGAACCGCCGAATTATCGACCGGACAATGTTAAAAACATCCTTGGCCAAAGTAAGGCTGCATACCCCGTAGACCCCGATTTTCGGCCTAATGTTATTGTGGTAATGAGTGAAGCTTTTTGGGATCCAACTACCCTGGAAGGACTAAACGGTATTTCCTTTAGTGCCGATCCAATACCCTATTTCCGCTCACTTAAACAACACTTTACCCACGGCACTCTTCTTTCTCCTGTCTACGGCGGAGGAACAGCCAATACCGAATTTGAAGTTTTAACCGGACTTTCAACTAAATTTCTACCAGCCGGCATTATTCCCTATGTTCAATTTGTCCACAAACCACTTGAAGCCCTGCCAACAATTTATAAAAGACAGGGCTACGAGGCGACTGCTATCCACACTTATGACAATTGGTTTTACCGCCGCAATATAGTTTATCAAAACTTAGGTTTTGACAAATTCATTAGTAAGGAGTTTTTTATCAAGCCGGAATATGCAGGCACTTATATTCGGGATACCGAGCTTTCTTCTAAAATACTGGAACAAATTAAACAAAGTGAGAAGCCAGATTTTATTTTCGCTATTTCAATGCAAGCACACGGACCTTACTCTAATGAAGAAAACCCGGACAATATAATTAAAGTGGACGGCAATTTATCAACTGCTACAAAGGCTATACTCGAAAACTATACTAATATTATCGCTGATGTGGATAAATCGCTAGAACTCTTAATCGAAGGGCTCAAAGAAATAGATGAACCGACTTTGCTTGTCTTTTTTAGCGACCATCTGCCTATGCTTGGCAATAATTATGATGTTTATAAAGAAGCCGGGTATTTTAAAGATGGAGACACCTACGAAGAATACTTGAAAAAATTCAGTGTACCGATTTTAGTCTGGGATAATTATTCCACCGTTAGAGAAGATTTGCGACTCTCAGCAAGTTTTTTGGGTTCTTATATTTTGGAAAGAAGCAAAAAAGAAGGAAGCCCATTGACAGACTTCCTATGCAGCTTAAATGAAAAAGGTTCTAATGTGATTACCTCTGCCCATTATTTAGATCGGGAGAACATCACCGAAGAAGAGCTGGCTAAGTACAATTTGCTTCAATATGACTTTCTGCTCGGTAACGAATACGCTTATCAGTTAAAACCTCTGCATAAACCCGCAACTAATGATATATACACTCTGGGTTCAGAATGTGCGACTATCATCGAAGTGCTAATTCCAGATGAAAATACTATCAAAGTTTTAGGTGAAAACTTTTCCCCTAATCACCAAATATACGTAAACAATAAACCAATAGATACCCACTTTATAGACCAGACTGTTCTAACAGCTGACTTATCCGGATCACATCCTAGAAAACGGAATGGCTCATTGGTTATTCAAGTTAAATTAACCGACAGCATGCAAAACGTTATCTCAAGTTCCAATATTTATAGAAGCACAGATAATACCCCTGATAGTGCCGGCACTAATTAACTTTTTCTCTTTCCATAGTCTGACGGCAGTCTTCGCAGACGTTCCAACAGACCTCCTCCGTATACCTGAAATCATCATTATCATAAGCATAGCTATTGGTAGTACAATGAGTCTCGATGTTTTTTTGTTCCCCACAAACATGACAAACCTCGACAACTATCCTCGTGCTTTCACTCATCTCCGACTCCCCTTTCTTATATTGGTTATTAGTAGATTATATTCTAACCCAAGTATAATAGATACTGTCTAAAATTAGAATAACTAAAATTACAAAATATAATGAATTTGTCAAATATTCTGTATACTTTCTATATATTAGGCAATGAACATATTCGAACAAATTCCAAAATGAAGAAGATATCTTCAAGAATGAAGATATCTTCTTCACATACCCACCATTTGACAGAGAGGTTTAACTCCTTCTATGAGTAATTATTGAATATCAATCTTTCTATACCGAGGACTGGTTTCTTCTTTTTTGGGCAAATTGATTGTTAAAATACCGTTTTCATATTTGGCCGTTGCTTTCTCCGGAATAATGTTATCCACGGCAAAAGATCTGGCCATAGCTGAACTTCTTCTTTCGCGGCGAATATAGTTATCTCTTGTTTCGTTAGCTTCTTCCTGCCTATTGACGGAGATGGTTAAATGATTGTCGTCTATTTCTAAATTGATTTCATCCTTATTTGCTCCGGGAATTTCAGCTTCAAATATAAATTCTTTTGGTGTTTCTTGAATATCCACCTTCATTTGGGCATTGCCAAATACCGAAGCCGGTAATAAGGAGTCATTAAAAAAGTTTTCAAAGATGCTGTCAATATCCCATTGATCAACTCGCCGAGCCAGGCCTCTGTTTCTAAAAGGTACCAAATTAAACATCTACAACACCTCCAAAACTTAATATTTGACCAAATTAAATACTTTGACCTTATCTGACCTTTCTGTAATTATGATATATTATTGGTCAGAAAATGTCAATATTAATTTTGACCTTTTTCACCTTTTTATTCTAAATAATTAAACTCTAATAAATTTTGCTTAATTATTATATGTAGCAAATAACAACATATTCCTGTATATTACTGCTAAATAACCCTTCTGCCACCGTTTGAATATATTAAAACATATTTATTTCAAATTCATTTTCGGTGGTGAAATTTATGGGTGCTGTAGATCGAATCAATAAAGTCTTTCAAAATGCCGAAACCATACAAATTGATGATTCTTCCAAGTTAATACTCATGAGTGACATTCACAGAGGTGACGGTAGCTGGGCCGATGATTTTATGAGAAATGAAAATCTGTACTATGGTGCTTTATGTCATTATTATCAGGAAAACTACACTTATATTGAACTCGGCGACGGCGATGAACTCTGGAAATTCAGAAAAATGGCTGATATCGTGCCTATTCATAAGGATACATTCTTGCTCTTACAAAAGTTTTATAAAGCAGGAAGGTTTTATATGCTCTACGGTAACCACGATATGGTCAAATGCAAGGATAAATATGTACGGAAATGTTTAAACTGCTTCTTTGATGGGGAGGCAAAAGAAACAGTTCCTTTATTTGAAAATATAAAAGTCCACGAAGGATTAATCCTTCAATATAAAGACTATGCAACAAAGATCCTGTTGATTCATGGCCACCAAGGCAGTATCCTCGACTATACCTTTTGGGGTTTAAGAAGATTTCTAGTCAGATATATCTGGAAAGAACTCGAAATATTCGGCTTCAACGACCCCACCAGTACGGCTAAAAACTACCGTAAAAAAGAAAAGATAGAGGAAAATCTTACCAAATGGGTAGTTCAGCAGAAGCATATGCTGATTGCCGGTCACACCCATAGACCTATGCTGCCTGATGTAGGTAAGCCTCCCTATTTTAACGATGGAAGTTGTGTTCATCCTCACTCCATAACAGGTATAGAAATTGCCGAAGGTAATATAACCCTGGTTAAATGGAGAGTTAAAACTAAAAAAGATGGAGGACTGTATATTGGCCGAGAAATCCTGGCCGGGCCAAAACAATTAAAGGAGTACCTTATAAAAGCTTATTAAAACAAAAAGTGTTTCTATTTTGATTCGTCAGTAGAAACACTTTTGTAATATTACTCTATTTTTTGTTTCTAGTAATTAGAAAACATTAATCCCTTTCTCCGTTAATTCTCTAACTTTCGAAGCTACCTTGTCCATAAGATTAAGAAGTTGACTGGAGAGGGCGATAGCTTCCTCGTAGATCTGAGCAGCAGCCTGAGGATCATCCTGTTTAACAGCCTCAATAACCCTGTCTCCTGTCAAGTGGAACTGATCGTGGATATTGTCAATAAGGTTCCAATCCTCGGCAATTTCGGGATTATCTATTCTTATCGCATGATAAAAATGGCCGAAGGCACATTTATGAGAGTTAGTTTGAATTGGATAAACCCGCATCTCCTCAACAATTCTCTTTAAACCTTGAACCCAGTTTTTATGCGCAATCATAGCATTCTCAATGACATCGAGCAATTCCTGGTTGGTAATGGCATTGCTGCCACCTTTTAAGGCTTCCAACATATCCCCTACTAAGCCGGAAAGTCGATCATCGATCTCGGCTATCTGGCGGGCATAATCTACACTTTGAGCAGCTTCCTGGTGGATGCTTTGGGTCATAATGGTCAATTTTTCGGCATCGGCACTGGAAGCGTCCATGGCCTTACTTATTTCATTGGCGGCTATATTAATACCCTTGATCGAAGTGTTTATCTTCTCCACATCATAAACCACACTGTTGAGCATCTCCACATTCCGTCCAATAGTCGTGGATACCAATTCTATCTTTTCACTCATCTGACCGGTAGATTCCATTGTCCTCTCTAGGCTTTCTTTACCTTCCTGGGAAGCAGTTCTTATGCTATTAACGAAATTCTCCATACCCACCAGGTTTTTCCGTGTATCGTCAGCCAGTTTTCTTACTTCATCCGCGACTACGGCAAAGCCGCGACCATGTTCACCGGCTCTAGCCGCCTCGATCGCCGCATTAAGAGCCAGTAGGTTGGTCTGTTCGGCAATGTTTTGAACACTTTCCACTATTTTGCCCACTTCAATAGCTAGTTCCACCAACTGTTCGATTTTATCATTCATCGTTTGAGTGTCCCGTTCGACATTTTCTTTCAGAACTTGCATTTCTTGAAGTAGATTTACGCTTTCATTATTTTTTTCGGTTAATTCTACCGACCTTTCCGTAAGATGATTCAGCGTGCTAGCAGTTTCTCCGATTGAGCTGTTAACTTCCTGCATACTCGCCGTTGTCTGCTGAACAATCGCTAAACTGGATTCACTTAAGGTGGATATTTTCCCGGCAAAATCCAAAAGCTCGTAGGATATATGTTGCATTCCAACATCAAAAGTACTTAAAGAACTAACGATTTCTAAGATCTCTTTGGCCGAGTTGGCCATTTTCTCTTCATTGGTCAACAATTTTTCAAAATTGTTTAGCACTTTTTGATGTAAAGGATACTCTATCTCTGGCTTAACTACCTGTTTACCCTGCAACTTTCCTTCGACGTATGCTAAAATCTTTTCTGCTTCGTTGCAATATGAGTGAGACTTTTTCCTGAACATACTTTTCACCTCATCATTCTTAAGTTCCAGTCATTTCTTTTAAATAATTTTTATAAATACTTCTTTATATTATAGCGCAAATTCCGAAACTTGGAAGGGAAGATAAGGCAAAAATTAGAAAAATTCGATAAATATTTTAAATAATAGGTGTTTTTTGATTTTTATTGTGGAAAATTTGGATGATTTGAATTTAGCATACTCGGAACCAAACCACATTGCTTACGCAGATTTTTGTTAAAGTACATCTCCTTATCCGCTTGTTTTATAACATCCTGTAAGCCCGTGCCCTGATTATCAGCAGTGGCCATTCCTATAGACACGCTTAATGGTAATTGCGGTTTGGTCTGGTTAAATAAATCCACATTCTGATTAATTCGTTCAACTATTAAACTAGAATTCTTTTTATCAGTTTTCGGCAACATAATTATAAACTCATCCCCGCCTATCCTAGCCACAATATCGGATTCCCGTATTGAATTTTTTAAGACCTTAACTAAATTTACCAATAATTCATCACCTTTAGCATGACCCAAAGTATCATTGACAACTTTCAGACCGTCGACATCCAGCGAAATAGTGGTTATAGGGTAATTTTCAGCATTCTGACTTAGATTGATAATGCTTTTTTCAAAAAATGTTCGGTTATAAATGCCTGTCAGAGCATCATGGGTGCTTTGATATTGGAGAACGGTTAACGCATCCTTCAATTCCGCCTCACTTTTTTTCAAGGCCTCCTCAGCTTTAACCCTGACTAAAAGCTGCCCGACCTGGGCAGCATAAAGCTCTATCAAAAGGGCATCATTAAGTTTTTCTTGCTTTTTCAAAATAAGGATGAATTCGCCGAGTATTTCTCCTTTGTAAATTATTTCCAGGGTACATACTTGACCCAAATCTAATTCATCTATTAAATCTTTATATTTTTCAGGCGGAAGCAAGTTTGCTGCAAATTCCTGCAGGCTATTATAACAGCTTATCCCATTGCCCTCTTGTTTTTCGATAACGGGGTATTGCCAACACATGCCGAGAATTTCGCAACCAAGCTTCGCTGTGAAAGTATCGAGTTCCTGTTTTTCGCCAGCTACGGCCACAATCTTTGACTTATCTGGCTCCGAATTAAACTGCACGAAGAAAACGAACTTTGCTCCTGAGATATGCCAAAGATCTTCCACAAAAGTCTGGTAAACGAACTTTTTAAAAGGTTGTTGAGCCATTTCCTCAGCTATTTTAGCCATCTTTTGCAGAATTCTGTTTTTTTCCTTTTCTTTAGTATACTTAGATATAACCAAACCAATTGTTTTCGCTGCTATACGAACAATTGGTTTTATCATTTCAGGGTTACCGCTTATCCCCAAACTCCCGACCTTTTTCCCAAACATCCTTATTGCATAGATATAACCCTGGCGCGTATCAAAACCGTCATCAAGATATTTTTGCTCCAACCCCGGATTTATCACGATTTCATCCGAATCGCCATTGATTAACTCCCTAGCACCGCGATGGATTTTACCGATCCTTTGTTTAAGTGTGGCTTCGATAATTTTTCCGTCCGCATCACATATTATCAGATCAAAACCTGTTTCCTCGGCGATCAGCTTACAAATGACTCCCAATAGGTCCAGATTTTCTTTCAAAATACTCTTCATACGGCCACTTCCTTAGGCAGATCCAAACAGCAAGTTAAAATTGGTAAATATTGTTGTAGTTTTTATATTCGCTATACTTAGGCAAAAACCTGCCAATTGTTATAGCAGGTTTTAGTTATTTCTTTTTGCTTTTTTAGGCCGAAAAGCTACTGTAACCAAAGCAGTAAGCGGCACAGTAAGGATTAAGCCTATACTTCCGGCCAGGGCCCGAACGATTTCCGTTGCTATCATATCCCAATTTAAAAATTCCTGAACCGGAGTTTGATGAGCTAGGAATAAAAGCAATAAGGACAACGAAGCACCGGTGTAAGCCAAAATTAAAGTGTTAGACATCGTGCCCATCACGTCTCTACCCACATTCAGCGCCGCTTTAAAAAGATCCCTGTTCTTAATATCCGGTTTTACCGCCTCAATCTCGCTCATTGCCGAGGCAATGGATATACCGACATCCATAATCGCCCCAAGAGAACCGAGGATGATTCCGGCAAAAAGCAGGCCCTGGTAATCAAAGCCCGTACCCTGCGGGATAAACGCCAACATCTGGGTTTGTTCATCCCCTAGACCGGTGAGCTTAGTCACCGAACCAAAAATATAGGCGATTATCCCGGCCATCAACACACCGCCGGTAGTGCCCAGAATTGCCGCCAGGGTTTTCCGCCCGGTTCCACTGACTATAAGCAAGGTCAGGGCCGTTACAACAGCGCAAATCACTACGGTCAGCAAAATTGGACTATATCCGGCAAGTAATCCCGGCAACAAGAATTTAACAATGGCTATCCCGGTAAGGAATAAGGTTACAATGGTTTTTAAACCTTTCCACCCGCCAAGGGCTACCAGAGCTAATAAAAATAAAATAAGCAACAGCATCAGATAGTTTTGTCTGTATATATCTGAGATATAGGCATTTAAAATATTCCCCTGCTGGTCTCTTTCCAAATAAATTAAAACTTGATCGCCGGGGTCAATTTCCAATTTATAAACCATTCTCTGATCTA